>JAIZWN010000047.1 GCA_020443945.1 Candidatus Thiosymbion ectosymbiont of Robbea hypermnestra
ACGGCCAACGGGCGCCTTACCCATGACCCACGATCCCTTTGTGGCTTGGTGTCTTTGTGTGAGAATTGAGAACGCCCTCTAAGATACTACCCGACAGCGGTCGGCGCTGGAGGAATCAATGAGCCGCCTGCCGCGCGCTCGATATCAGCGTTCCCAGCCAAGGCGGTTGTTGCTCAGGAACCGCCAGGTGCGCGTAATCTCGAGAATCTCGGCTTCGGCCCGGATGTCGGGGGGAAAGGGCGAGAAGGGGGCGGCAAGCTCGACGATCCCGATGGCGGCCTGGTCGAGCAGGTCGGAACCGGAGGAGCGCAGGACACGGATCCGTTCGACGCTGCCGTCGGCCCGAAGCGCGATGCGCAGGACAAGACTGCCGTATAGCTTGCGGCGTTTCGCCGCTTCCGGGTAGTTCAGGTTGCCCACGCGCTCGACCTTGCGGCGCCAGGCCTCCAGGTAGTTTGCATACTTGTAGTCGCGGGTATCGGCGCGGATGGCCTTGCGCTGCGGGCGGTTTGCGGAGGTGGCGGAGTCGTGCCGCGTCCTGGCCGTCAGCTCGGCAAGCGCCCGGTCACGACTGGCCAGAATTCGGGTGGCGTCCACCCGCGTCGGCCTGGATGCAGGGGAGGGGGGCACCGGAGGTTGCGGCTCGGGGGGTGCGGGAGACACCGGATCCGCGGGTTGTTCCCTGGATTGTTCCCTTACCGCGGGCTTTGGCTTGGTGTCGGGCTCGGCATCGGCGATTGCGGGTAGGGCGTTCGACGGTTCCATTCGGTGCAACACCCTGAGCGCGAGCGGACGCGCGGCTTGCCGATCGGGGCCGGTTCCCGGAAACGAGAGGCCCACACCCAGAAGCAGGATCAGGTGGATCAGGCAGGCAATCAGCAAGGCCACGGCGAACAGGCCTACCGAGGCGTCGGTGGTGGCTTTGCTTTCCCAAGCTCCGGGCATGTCCGTGATCCGAGTATCCGGATTCGAGCGATCAGGGCTCGATATTCCGGTCCGTATCAGAGCGTTGGCGGGTCGCTCCCACCCTGAGCGACCTTTGGAGATTCCTCCAGCCTGGTCAGGAGGTCCCCCGCGATGTCGAGGTCGAACCGGGTGTCCAGTTCCCGGATGCAGGTGGGGCTGGTGATATTGATTTCGGTAAGGTAGTCGCCGATCACGTCGATGCCGGCAAACAGGATGCCGCGCCGGCGCAGCTCGGGCCCGACCTGGGCGGCGATCCAGCGGTCGCGCTCGCTCAGGGGTTGCCCGACGCCGGTCCCGCCGGCGGCGAGGTTGCCTCTGGTCTCGCCGGGCTTGGGCAGGCGGGCGAGGGCATAGGGCACCGGCTCGCCGTCGAGCAACAGGATTCGCTTATCGCCTTGCGCGATTTCGGGAATGAACCTCTGGGCGATGCAGAACCGCTTGCCGTGATCGGTCAGGGTCTCGACGATGACGTTGAAGTTGGGATCCGCGGTCTTTACCCGAAAGATGGAGAGGCCGCCCATGCCGTCGAGGGGTTTGAGTATGATCTCCGTATGCCGGGCGAGGAACTCCGCCAGATCCGCGGTGCGCCGCGTGACCAGGGTCGGCGGACAGCACTGAGGGAATTGCACGGTGAAGACCTTTTCGTTCGCGTCCCGCAGGCTGCGTGGGTCGTTGATGACCCGGCTGCCCCGGGACTGGGCCCGCTCGAGCAGGTAGGTCGTATAGATATACTCCATATCGAACGGGGGGTCCTTGCGCATCAGGATCACCGGCAGGGTGTCCAGCGGACGTGTCCGTTCGCCGCAAAAGCGGTACCAGTGGGTCGCATCGTCCCGGACCCGAACCTCGCGCATCCGCGCCCACGGGCGATCGTCCCGCATGAACAGGTCGGATTGCTCCATGTACTGGATGCGCCACTGCCTGCGATCCGCGGCCAGCATCATGGCAAAGGTGCTGTCTTTTGCGATCGCGATGGACCCGATGGGGTCCATGACGACGCCGATTTCCCGCTCCATGCGGCCACCTTAGCACACACCGGATTTTGCCGCGAAGCTCCCCCGGCGCCTCGAGTACCCCATTTCACCTTCCCGGTAGTGGTAAATTCTCAAGTGATCAGGTGTCTACCTGAGTCACGTCGAACATCACACAAAGACACCAAGCCACCAA
>JAIZWN010000048.1 GCA_020443945.1 Candidatus Thiosymbion ectosymbiont of Robbea hypermnestra
AAAGAACCACGGATGAACACGGATGGACACGAATAGTTACATCGGTCAAAAAAAGGTAGGGCGAGAAAGCGTAGCGCATCCCGCCATTTCTCTCGTTCCCACGCGCTACGTGGGAACGAGCAGAAAAGCGGTAGGAGTTCGAACAATTACGGCTGTGAGGAACAAGTAAATGTACAAGATTGAAGAAGGTATTCGTGATAAATCTGTTGCTGCGGCTCTCCGAGAGGCATTGACTGACAACGCGATAATATCCGAGAAAGAGGTTAGGGCAATTCTAAAAAGCACTTTGGATGGAAAAGCCGGGAGCAGGGTAAATGATAATGAATACCATGATTTGATGATGATACTGAGGATGTCGAAGTCGATAACGGACTATTCCCGAAATTCAATAGTAGAGCATATAGTGAGATATTATGTTTTGAGAGGCCCCTACGTTTATTCGAAAGTTAAAGAATTAGAGAGAAAAGCAAAGGTATCCAATAAAGCATGTGCCGGGTTGGTACAGTGGTATACCAAAGTGGGATTAACAAAAAACTGGAGGCAGGGTATTGTCGTCAAAGGCAATGGAAAAAAGATAAAAACAGGCACTGTAGTCGCTACCTTCGTGGATGGATTCTATCCGAATAAGTCTCATGGCAACCATGCTGCGTTTTACATATCCCAAAATAGTAAAGGTGTCTTGGTAATGGATCAGTGGAAGGGACCAAGCAAGCCGACTATTTCTTCGCGCCGAATGATGTTCAAAGCCCGAAATGCGGATGGTATGTTTATCGACCCTAGTAATAATGGCACTGCGCTCTCAGTGGTTATGACACGTTAATGCCATGAAAAATATTATGCATAATCGTTTCTTGTGCCTTTTGATTGCGGCGATGACTAGTACCTGTTTGGCGGGGGACGGCGACTTTATTTGTCCTCCTGTTATCAAGGTGGCGGCATCAATCGAATCGCTGCCACCCGGCTGGTCGGCATTGAATCCGGACTCTGATAAAAGTACCGAACATTTTCTCGAGTATGCCGCGTTTACCGATGGGCACCCCGGGGACTTGGCCTATCTTCGGCCTGTCCGGGAGGAAAAAATAAGGTCTGAAGGAAATGAGTTTATTAAGGATATTTTTGATTTCACCGGTGCTGTGTCGGATTCCATCTATTTGGTCTGTGGTTACGCACGAACGGCGGAAATTCTGCTGAAGCCGATCGGAAAGGCGCATAGGATTTGCGAAGTCCTGAGCTCCGAAGCAACCAAAACCCTTAAGTCTATCGAATGCAGATAGCCCGTAGGATGCGGTGAGCGGAGCGAACCGCATCGATGTGAACTACGAATCACGCGAATGGCTTTAAAGAACCACGGATGAACACGGATG
>JAIZWN010000049.1 GCA_020443945.1 Candidatus Thiosymbion ectosymbiont of Robbea hypermnestra
AAAGAACCACGGATGAACACGGATGGACACGAATAGTTACATCGGTCAAAAAAAGGTAGGGCGAGAAAGCGTAGCGCTTAGTACCCCTTTGTGGCTTTGAGCCTTTGTGTGATGCTCTTCTTTCTCACACAAAGCCACAAAGAAGTGCTCCGCAGGCGCGGAGCGACCCGGTTCCCACGCGGCGCGTGGGAACCAGAAACAAATTTAGATGCCTGAGATGAGCATGTCGATTGCAGCAAGAATTTCGTAGCGGAGGTTTTCCAGTGAAGTAACTTCGGTTTTCAATATCGATTTAGGAACCGAAGTCATTTGATGAGTTAATAACACAAAATTACCTCCATCAAGGTGAATAACCGGGCATAATTTTTTTGCATTAGTATTGTTCAATGTAGCATAGGGGGAAAGTGGTATAACCAGGCGAGAGTTCAAATCTTCAAGTAAAGAATTTTGAACATCAATGAGATAAGGGTAAACTTCGTTGGAAGAACTATCTTCGTTCCTGTAAAGGGTAAATTGGCTCATCAGAAATCTCGGTAAGCATCTGAAAATAAGCCATTCTTGTCGGCTGATTTATTTAATTCATCGATAGCTTTTTTATTGGTTTCACGCCAATTGGCTTGTTCGGCTTTCCTTAGTTCATCCTCGAGAACATGCTCCAGGGTCGCTGAGAGGTTGATATTGAGCTTTCTGGCTTTGGCGAGTAGCTCGCTGTTTATGCTTAGATTTGTTGCCTCTTTCGAGGCTGTGTCATCATATGAATGGTGCATGGTTAGTAGCCCCGAACAGGTGGTACTCATACAGGGTGCACATGACTGAATGTAGCAAAAATAATGGCATCTAACAAATTGGTAATCTCAACCCTATATTCTCTTGTTCCCACGCGGCGCGTGGGCACGAGAGGGGAAGGCGGGATGCGCTACGCTTGCCCGCCCTACGCGGGCTGGAGGGTTTGGTTCCCGTATTGACGGAATGGTGGACACAGGCTTGATTCTCTCCGCGGCGCGGAGCTTCCACGTTCCCACGCGGCGCGTGGGAACGAGAGAGAACATTCGTGTTGATTCGTGTTCATCCGTGGTTCTTGAAGAATGCCCATGAATAGTAATTCGGCCAAAGCCTTATTACCCCTGCGCGGCGAGCTGATCTCGGACGAGCCGCTGGCCCGATATACCGGCTGGCGGGTGGGGGGGCCGGCGCGCCGTTTGTTCCGGCCGGCGGATGCCGCGGATCTGGCGGTCTTTCTGCGCGGCCTGGACCCCGCCGAGCCTCTGTTGTGGCTCGGGCTCGGCAGCAATCTGCTGGTGGGTGACGAGGGCTTTGCCGGCACCGTGATCCGGACCCAGGGCCGCCTGAATACCCTGGAGCGCGCCGGCCAGCGGGGGGTCCGGGCCGAAGCCGGGGTCTCCTGCGCCAGGGCGGCGCGCTTCGCCGCCCGGCTTGGGCTGACCGGGATGGAGTTTCTGGCCGGAATCCCCGGCACCTTGGGCGGTGCCTTGGCTATGAATGCCGGCGCCTATGGGGGGGAGACCTGGAGTCGGGTCACCCGGGTGCGCACCATCGATCGCCGGGGCCAGGTGCGTGAGCGCCCGCCGGCGGATTTTCGCATTGGTTACCGGCAGGTCCAGGGGCCGCCGGGGGAGTGGTTTCTGGAGGCGGAGCTGAATCTGGAGCCGGGGGATGCCGCCGGCGGTTTGGCGCGCATCCGTGGCCTGCTCGAACAGCGGGAGCGTACCCAGCCCATCGGGCTTCCCAGCTGCGGGTCGGTATTCCGCAATCCCCCCGGGGATCACGCCGCGCGGCTCATCGAGGCGGCGGGTCTGAAGGGGCTGCGTCTGGGCGATGCCCAGGTATCGGAAAAGCATGCGAATTTTATCGTCAACACCGGGGCCGCCGACGCCGGGGACATCGTCCGGCTCATCGAGCGGGTGCGCTCGGAGGTGGAGCGCGCCAGCGGCGTGCGCCTGGTACCCGAGGTCTGTCGGGTCGGAGGTTGGGGGTCATGATGGCGCAAGCGGACCGCTTTGGTAAGGTGGCCCTGCTCCTCGGCGGGCGGTCGGCCGAACGCGAGGTCTCGCTCAAGAGCGGTGCCGCCGTGTTGGCGGCCTTGACCCGCCAGGGGGTGGATGCCCATGCCCTGGACCCGGCACGGGCCGATGCCCTGGAGCGGTTGCGCGACGATGGGTTTGCGCGGGCCTTTATCATACTCCATGGCCGTGGCGGCGAGGACGGGCGGCTCCAGGCCGTGCTCGAGACCATCGGGTTGCCCTATACGGGATCGGGTATCATGGGCTCGGCCTTGGGTATGGATAAGTATCGCTGTAAGCTGTTGTGGCGGGGCCGTGGTTTGCCCACCGCGGATTTTGCATTGCTGCGGCGGGAAGCGGAGCTGGCCCGGGCGCGGGCTCTGGGGTTTCCCCTCATGATCAAGCCGGTCCACGAGGGCTCCAGCCTGGGGATGGCGCGGGCGGACGACCCGGAGGGGCTGGTCGAGGCCTGGCGTGCGGCGGCGCGCTATGATGCGCTGGTCCTTGCCGAACGCTGGCTCGGCGGCCCGGAATACACCTGCGGCGTGCTGCGGGGCGAGGCCCTGCCCCTGATCCGCCTGGAGACGCCCCGCACCTTTTACGACTATGAGGCCAAATATCTTGCCGATACCACCCGTTATCTCTGCCCCTGCGGCCTTGCGGCCACCGAGGAGTCGCGCCTCCAGGCCATCTGCCTGGAGGCCTTCGAGGCGGTGGGCGCCGCTGGCTGGGGGCGGGTGGATTTCATGCTCGACGACGAGGGGCACCCGTGTCTGCTGGAGGTGAACACCGTGCCCGGCATGACCGACCACAGCTTGGTGCCCATGGCCGCGCGGGTTCATGGACTGGATTTCGATACCCTGGTGCGCCACATTCTGGAGACCAGCCTTGAACCATTACCGGACAAGCGATGAACAGGCATGATCCGGTCCGGGAACCGGCCTCGGGTCGGCGGCTGGCGCACTGGGTTTGGGCGCTCGGGCTGCTGTCTCTGTTGGGGGGCGGCGGTTACCTGCTGATGCTCCGGGAGCCACAACAGCTGCCGGTGCGGGTGGTGGCGGTGGAAGGGACGCTCGAACGGCTGTCGTCGCGCCAGCTGCGGGAGACGGTCGCCGCCCGCCTGGATGGCGGCCTCCTGACCCAGGACCTGGCGGAGCTCAAGGCGGCGGTGGAGGCCATGCCCTGGGTGCGGTCGGCGAGCTTGCGGCGTCACTGGCCGGATCGCCTGGAGCTCCGGGTGGTGGAACGGGTGGCCTTGGCGCGCTGGGGCGAAGACGCCCTGGTGGATTCCGAGGGCGTGGTCTTCAAGCCCGAGGACGGGGCTCTCCCGCGGGGGCTGCCTAGGCTCTCGGGCGCGGACGAGGAGGCCCCGCGACTGGTCAAGCGTCTCCTGGACTGGGGGACACGGTTGCGTACCCTTGCCCTCGAGATCGAAGCACTCACCCTGGATGCCCGCGGCGCCTGGACCTTGCATCTGGGCGCGGGATTCAGCCTGGCCTTGGGTAAGGCGCAGGTGCGGGAGCGGATCGCCAGGTTTATCCGGGTCTACCCCGTCCTGGCCGCGGTGGGGCAGCCGTCGGTGATCGATATGCGCTACAGTAATGGGTTGGCGATCCGCTGGGCGAAGATCGGCGGCAAAGGTCGCAGACCCGGCGCCGTGGCGACCGCGCGGTCGGCAACCGGTATTTCCTTTTCCGCTACTCATGAGGATGTCGCAAAAGCCCATCCCTGGACCGCGTCGGGTGTCGCAAAGGCGACGCCCTCCTGAAGTCACGGGCCTTAAGGACCCTATAGGGGTTGAACCGAATGGCGAGACGAAGCGAAAAGAATCTCCTGGTCGGGCTGGATATCGGCACGTCCAAGATCGCCGCCCTGGTGGGCGAGGTGAAGGACGACGAGGGGATCGAGATTATCGGAATCGGCACGCATCCGTCGTGGGGGATCAAGAAGGGCGTCGTGGTGGATATCGAGTCCACCGTGCAGTCCATCCAGCGCGCGGTGGAAGAGGCAGAGCTCATGGCGGGCTGCGAGATCCACTCCGTCCATGCCGGGATCGCGGGCAGCCATATCCGCAGTCTCAACTCCCATGGCATCACCGCCATCAAGGAGCGGGAGGTATCCCAGACGGATGTGGATCGGGTGATCGACGCGGCCAAGGCGGTGGCGATTCCGGCCGATCAGAAGATCCTGCACATCCTGCCCCAGGAATTCATCATCGACAATCAGGAAGGGATCCGCGAGCCGATCGGCATGTGCGGGGTGCGGTTGGAGGCCCGGGTCCACATGATTACGGGCGCGGTCAGCGCGGCCCAGAACATCGCCAAGTGCATACGCCGCTGCGGGCTGGAGGTGGACGACCTGGTCCTGGAGCAGCTCAGCTCCAGCTACGCCGTCCTGGGCGAGGACGAGAAGGAGCTCGGGGTCGCCCTGGTGGACATCGGCGGTGGCACCACGGATCTGGCGGTATTCACCGACGGCGCCATCCGCCACACGGCCGTGATTCCCATCGCCGGCGATCAGGTGACCAACGATATCGCCGTTGCCCTGCGGACCCCTACCCAGTACGCGGAGCAGATCAAGATCCAATATGCCTGCGCCTTGACCCAGCTCGCGGAAAGCAGCGAGACCATCGAGGTCCCGAGCATCGGTGAGCGCCCGGCCCGACGCCTTGCGCGCCAGGCCCTGGCGGAGGTCGTGGAGCCGCGCTACGAGGAGCTCCTGAGCCTGCTCCAGACGGAGCTGCGCCGGAGCGGCTTCGAGGACCTGATCGCGGGAGGCATCGTCATGACCGGCGGCAGCTCCAAGATGGCGGGGCTCATCGAGCTGGCCGAGGAGATCTTCCATATGCCGGTTCGCCTCGGCGTCTCCCAGCATGTCACCGGCCTGCAGGAGGTAATCGGCAATCCCATCTACGCCACCGGCGTCGGGCTCTTGATGTACGCCCGACAGCACCGACTCCTGCGGCACTCGGAGCTGTCGGAGTCCGCCGGTCTGAAGGCGGTCTGGGGGCGGATGAAGAGCTGGTTTCAAGGCAATTTCTGAATCCGGGGTGTCCCGGCGGGGAACGGGGGCCGTCGGACACCGGCAAACAACAACGCAGGCGAGCTCTGCGAGATCGCGCGGAAAAACCGATTCAATCAGATAACCATCGAGCAAAACGGGAGAAAACCAATGTTTGAACTCATGGATACCAACGGTCAGGATGCGGTCATCAAGGTGATCGGCGTCGGCGGCGGCGGCGGCAATGCCGTCAATCAAATGGTGGATTCCGCCATCGAGGGCGTGGACTTCATCTGCGCCAATACGGATTCCCAGGCTCTGAAGCATTCCAACGCCAAAACCATCCTCCAGCTGGGGGCGGACATCACCAAGGGACTGGGCGCCGGCGCCGACCCCAAGGTGGGCCAGGAGGCCGCGCTGGAAGACAGAGAACGCATCCATGACGCCCTGGAGGGCGCCGACATGGTCTTCATCACGGCCGGCATGGGCGGCGGCACCGGGACCGGGGCCGCCCCGATCGTTGCCCAGATCGCGCGGGAGCTGGGCATCCTGACCGTGGCGGTAGTGACCAAGCCCTTTGCGTTCGAGGGCGCCAAGCGGATGCAGGTGGCGCTGGAGGGCATCTCCGAGCTGGCGAACCACGTCGATTCGCTCATCACCATCCCCAACGAGAAGCTGCTGGCCGTGCTGGGCAAGGAAATGAGCCTCCTGAACGCCTTCAAGGCGGCCAACGACGTGCTCCTGAACGCCACCCAGGGAATCGCCGAGCTCATCACCTGCCCCGGCCTCATCAATGTGGACTTTGCCGACATCAAGACCGTCATGGCCGAGATGGGACAGGCGATGATGGGCACGGGCGCCGCCAGCGGCGAGCAGCGGGCCCGGGACGCGGCCGAGGCGGCCATCAACAGCCCCTTGCTGGAGGATATCGACCTGGCCGGCGCCAAGGGTATCCTGGTCAACATCACCGCGGGCATGAGCCTGTCCATCGGCGAATTCGACGAGGTAGGCAATACGGTGCGGGACTTCGCGGACGACGACGCCACCGTGGTGGTCGGCACCGTCATCGACTCCAATCTGAGCGAAGAACTGCGCGTGACCGTGGTCGCCACCGGTCTTGGCAAGCGAAACAAGGCACAGCCGAGATTGGCCGTGGGCGAGCCGGCGCTCCACCTGGTATCGAACGGGATTACCGAAACGGCTACCCCGGATTATCGGGAGCTGGACCGTCCGGCGGTCTATCGCAACAAGGGCCACCAGGGCGGCACTGCCGCGGCGGCCACCCAAACCCAGGCGGATACGGCCGGCGAAAAGAACCTGGATTACCTGGACATCCCCGCATTCCTGCGCCGTCAGGCGAACTGACATCGGCGGCCGGTGACCAGTACCCCATTTTCGCCTTATCTTGCGGGTAACTCGCCAAGGATGCGGGGCAAGTGGAACGAACCGTATCCGTGTGGGCCCACGGGCAATCGATGGGGTTCGCTCCGCTCACTGCCCATCCGGCGGGGGTATCCGGTCGCGGGTAGGGCGCCTTGGAAAATTGCAGGGAGGCAATTTTTCTCAAGGTTCCCTGTAGCTGTATCGATATTCCGGTACCGACTCGAGATGAAAAGGGTCCTCGCGTATCTTGTCATCGGCGCAACCCTGGTCCTGGCGGGATGCTCCGTCGATAAAAAGCACCCCCAAGCCGGAACCTCGGTTCTGGAGAAACTACCCTTTGTCCACAAGATGACGATAGAGCAGGGAAACGTCGTTACCGAAGAGATGGTAGACCGTTTGCAACCGGGCATGACGAAAAGTCAGGTCCGATTTTTGCTCGGAACACCCATGTTGATCGATCTGTTCCACACCAATCGTTGGGACTATACCTATACCCTACGCCGCGGTCACGACGAGCCGGTGATCACACGCCTTACCCTGCTGTTCGATCACGAGGATTACCTCGTGCGGATACAGGGCGATCTGCAGCCGGACCTCGACCGCGCGGCTCAGCGCCAACCCAAGGATCTGCTGGTCTCGGTGCCCGATTGGCAAGACAACCGCGGATTCCTGCCCAGAGTTCTGGGAAAACTGAACGTGGAGTCGGTGGAATAGCGGACCTGCCCGAACACCCCATTATTCGGACCTGGAAAGAATCACGGTGGTGCCGTAATTTTGTTGTCCCTGGGTATATACGCCGAATCCCGGAAACAACAAAGTCAGAACACTACCCACGAGTGTACGTCCCTTGCCCCCGCGCCTTGGTTGGTCCGCGCCACCGCGGCAAGGGAGAGTGAGCCGGGTTCGGGGCTTCAGGACTCGTCGAGCCACTTCTGCAGGGCGCCGATCAGCGCCTGCGCTTGTGCCTTGCTGGAGATATTGAACCTGGACTGCTGGCGAAATTCGCCGCTGCGCTTCTGATAACGGCGGATGCTGTACTTCTCCGGGCCGTAGGTCTCCTTGGCGCGGTCCCACTCCCGGTAACGGAAGAGCACCGTGGCCCAACCACCCCTGGACAGGATCGCCTTGTCGAGCTCCTGGACGATCTCGGTTTCTCCCTCCCTGTAGCTGACCGTGAGCTCGTCTACCGTTTCCGCCATCCGCAGGTCCTCCTCTCAATCTCATCTCTCACTTTACGGGAACCCGTTATCGCGCGGGTTTGGTCGGCTCGGCCCGAGCGCCGAAGCGTTCGAGCAGATCCATGATCGGCTGGTTGCCCTTTTCGATCGCGATGGCGAGGGGTGTTCTGCCGTCGGCGTCCGGGGCATCCAGGTCCGCGCCGAGATCGATCAGGCGCTTGGTCAGCCGCCGCTGTCCGCCGCCGACGGCGATGTGCAGGGGCGTGGCGCCTGTTTGGTCCTCGGCGTCGATATCCGCTCCGCGCTCGGTCAGGAACACCAGGGAGTCCCGATCGTCCACGCCGGCCCGGACGAGAATGAACAAAAGGGTTTGCGGGTCGTCCGTCGCGCCCGCCAGGATAAGCGCCTCGGCCAGCTGGGTCTTGCCCGCGACCAAGGCAATGCGTAGCGGGGTCTCTCCCGCCCGATTCTCCGCGTTCGGGTCCGCGCCATTGTTCAGCAGCTCGCGGGCAATGACGAGCCGTCCGCGTCGGGC
Source organism: Candidatus Thiosymbion ectosymbiont of Robbea hypermnestra (assembly GCA_020443945.1). Taxonomy (GTDB): domain Bacteria; phylum Pseudomonadota; class Gammaproteobacteria; order Chromatiales; family Chromatiaceae; genus Thiosymbion; species Thiosymbion ectosymbiont_B. Next base: position 8,118 of record JAIZWN010000049.1, read on the forward strand.
CGCCAGGTGCAGGGGGCGCTCACCCTGTGCATCGGCCCGGTCGATGTCCGTACCCCAGTGGATGTGGCGCTTGATCTGATCCAGGTCGCCGCCCTGGACGGCGCGATAGAGATTGATCGTCGGCGGTGGCGGCTCGCCGCAGGCGCCGAGCAGCAGGACCGAGAGCGCAAGGGCGATGGGGGTACGAACGGGGGACATCTGGCCTTTGTTTCGGAATTCGGATCAGGACTTGAATCCTGCATGGTAAGTCCTGGAACCGGATTACCGCAATAGCGTGGATCGGGATAGCAAGGAGTCGGCAGTGGTAAACTTTTGAGGATTGGAAAAGACTCGGTACACTAAATCCTTTTTCGACAGGAAAATATCCCATCGTGGCAAGACGTAAACAGGCAAGGTCCCGGAACCTGGATCCACACATCCGGCGCGAAGCGAAGAAGTATTCCAACCCCATACCGAGCCGGGAGTTCATTCTCGAGACCCTTGCCGAGACCGGCGTTCCACTCACCTTCGACGAGATCGCCGCCACCCTCGACATCCGTGACCGGGAGGAGACCATCGCCCTGCAACGCCGTCTCGGCGCCATGGTGCGGGACGGGCAGCTGGTGCGCAATCGCCGGGATGCCTACTGCCTGGTGAACAAGCGGGACCTGATCGCGGGCCGGGTGATCGGCCATCAGGACGGCTTCGGTTTCGTCCGACCGGACGACGGCGGCGACGACATCTATCTCTACTCGCGGCAGATGCGCGGTCTGTTCCACAACGACCGCATAGTAGCGCGGATCACCGGCCAGGATCGCCGGGGGCGGCTGGAAGGCTCCGTGGTGGAGGTGCTGGAGCGCAATACGCGCACGGTGGTCGGGCGCTTCTATCAGGAAAGCGGCGTCGGCTTCGTCGTCCCGGACAACAAGCGGTTGACCCACCACATCATCATCCCCAGCGACCGCATCGCCGGCGCCGCGCGGGACCGGATCGTGGTCGCCGAGATCACGGACCAGCCCACCGGGCGCACTCAACCCATCGGCAAGATCCGGGAGGTAGTGGGGGACCACATGGCCCCGGGGATGGCAACGGATATCGCGGTGCGCACCCACGACCTGCCCCTGGAATGGCCGGCGGCGGTGCTGGCCGAGATCGCGGACCTGGAGACCCAGGTGCCGGCCGCGGCCATGGACGGCCGGGTCGATCTGCGCCGGCTCCCCCTGGTGACGATCGACGGGGCCGATGCCCGGGACTTCGACGACGCCGTCTACTGCGAGCGCCGACCCAAGGGCTGGAAGCTCCTGGTCTGCATCGCCGATGTCTCCAGCTATGTGGCGCCGGGTACGGCCCTGGACGCCCAGGCCCATGCCCGGGGCAACTCGGTCTACTTTCCGGACCGGGTTGTCCCCATGCTGCCGGAGATCCTGTCCACCGGGCTGTGCTCCCTCAACCCCGATGTGGACCGGCTGTGCCTGGCCTGCGAGCTCTACGTGAATCACGCAGGACAAGTCACCCGCTCCCGCTTCTTCGAGGCGACCATGCGCTCCCATGCCCGCTTTACCTACGATCAGGTCGCGGCCATGCTCGTGGCGGGCGAGCCGGAACTGTGCGAACGCTTCGCGGACCTGCTGCCCCACCTCCGGGAGCTTCACGCCCTCTACCAGACCCTCCACGGGGCGCGGGCGGCACGCGGGGCCATCGATTTCGACACCACCGAGACCTACTTCGCGCTCAGCGAACAGGGCCGGGTGCTGGCGATCCACCCCCAGGTGCGCAACGACGCCCACCGGATCATCGAGGAATGTATGCTGGCGGCCAACGTCGCCGCCGCTCGGTTGTTCCAGCGCAAGCGGATACCGGCCCTCTATCGCATCCACGAAACCCCCAAGGAGGAAAAGCTGAGCGACCTGCGGGAATTTCTCGCCGAACTGTCCCTGCGCCTGCCCGGCGGCAAGCAACCCACCACAGGGGACTACGCGACCCTGCTCGAGTCGGTCCAGGCGCGCCCGGACCGGCACCTGATCCAGACCGTACTCCTGCGTTCCATGCAACAGGCCATGTACAGCTCGGAAAACGCCGGCCACTTCGGGCTCGCCTACTCCGCGTACACCCATTTCACATCGCCCATTCGCCGCTATCCGGACCTGATCGTCCACCGGACCATCAAGCACCTGCTCGCGGGGGGGACGGCGGCGGATTTCGAGTACGCCAAGCCGGACCTGCAACGCATCGGCGAGCACTGCTCCGGCACCGAACGCCGGGCCGACGAGGCCACCCGCGATGTGGAGTCCTGGCTCAAGTGCGAATACATGCAAGACCGGATCGGTGAGGAATTCGATGGCACCATCACCGGCGTCAACTCCTTCGGCGTCTTCGTGGAGCTCGACCGGATCTATGTGGACGGCCTGGTGCACATCACGGCCCTGGACAACGACTTCTACCACTTCGACCCGGTGGGACACCGGCTCACCGGGGAGCGCACCGGCACCCTCTACCGCCTCGGCGACCGGATGCGGGTCCGGTTGGCGGCGGTCAACCTGGATGAGCGCAAGATCGACTTTATCCCGACACCGCGCGGGCACACCGGTCGCAAGAAGTCTAAGCGCAAGGCTTGAGCCAAGGAGAATGGAAACTACGCATCACGTAATGCGTAGTTTCTTTTCCAGTCTGTAATGGGTCCGAGCAACCGCATCGCCATCGTAGGCATCCACAGCGTCCGTGCCGCGCTGCAACACGGCGGCGAGGACGTCCTGGAGGTCTGGCTGGAGAACCGGCGGCATGATCGGCGCCTGGCGGAAATCGCCGCGCTGGCGCACGCGGCGGGCGTCGCCGTCCAGCGGGTAACGGGCGACGGGCTGAACGAGGCCGCCGAGGGCGCGCATCATCAAGGCGTGCTGGCCTGGGTCCGTCTCCCGACGGCCCGTCGGGAGACGGACCTCGGCGCCATCCTCGACCATGCCCAAGGCCCCCCCTTGCTGCTGATCCTGGACGGCGTTCAGGACCCCCACAACCTGGGGGCCTGCCTGCGCACCGCCGACGCGGCCGGGGTACAGGCCCTGATCGCGCCCAAAGACAAGGCGGTGGGCCTTACCGCGGTCGCCTGCAAGGTCGCCAGCGGCGCCGCCCGGACCGTCCCCTATATCCGGGTCACCAACCTCGCGCGTACCCTCACGGGTCTCAGGGAGCGGGGCATCTGGTTGATCGGAACGGCCGGGGAGGCCGGGGCCGGCCTGTTCGAGACCGACCTCAGGGATCCGCTCGCCCTGGTCATGGGCGGTGAAGGCAAAGGGCTGCGCCGCCTCACCCGGGAACGTTGCGACCGGCTGGTGCGCCTGCCCATGCTCGGCACGGTCGAGAGCCTGAACGTCTCCGTGGCCGCGGGGGTCTGCCTCTACGAAGCACTGCGACAACGATTGCACTAAGTACCCCATTTCACCTCCCGGCGGGAGGATCGAAGCGCAGGACCTTCTTGAGAGGCGACAGATTGATCTCGTCCACCACGGTTCCAGGGGGCGCGCCGAGCATAGCGATGACCGCATCGGCGACATCCTCCGGGGCGATGGCATTCTCGGGCGCCGCGCCGGGACGAAAAGCGAGCCCATCGAAGAAACCGGTCCGCACCGGCCCGGGATTGACGATGCCGACCCGTACGCCGCCGGCGGCGCACTCCTGGCGCAGGGAACGGGCGAGCCCACGCAGGGCGGATTTACAGGCGCTGTAAACGGCGCCCTTGATACCGCCCGCCAAGGCGGTCTCCGAGCCCATGAAAATCAGGTCGGCCCGGCCCCGGCGCTTGAGCAGGGGCAAAAAGGCCCGCGCCACCAGGATATGCTGGGTCAGGTTGAGGTCCACGGAGGCGCGGACCTGGCGCGGCGAAAACTGCTCCAGGTGACCGAAGCGGCCGGCACCGGCATTAGAGACCACCGCGTCCAGCTCGGGGTGGGCCTTGACGATCCCGGAGAGCAGCCCCGGCAACCCATCGAGCTCCGCCAGATCGGCGGTGATCGCCTCGAAGCCGGTTCGGGGCAGGGACCATTGGGAAAAATCCCGCCCGATACCGACGACCCGGCTCCCCCCGTCCAGCAGCTTGAGACTCAGCGCCCGACCGATACCCCGGCTGGCGCCCGTAATCAGGATCAGGCGCCGTGCCGGGTCGCCATTGGCGTCGGCGATCATTTCACTGTCCGGCCTACGGGTTCGTTTCCATCATGCGTCCGCCTTCTCCCGTTCCAGAAACCTCCTGGCCAGAAACAGGGCGGCGATGGAGCGCGCCTCCGTAAAGTCGTCCCTCGCCAGCAGGGCGTCTGAATCGTCCAGGCGCCAGGGTACAACCTCGATGGGCTCGGGCTCGTCCCCCTGCGCCCGGTCGGGGTAGAGCCCCCGCGCCAACACCAGGTGCGTCTCATGCTGAATATAGCCCGGCGCCGGGGAGACCTTGCGGATCAGCCTCAAGTCCCGCGCGCCGAAGCCGATCTCTTCGCGGATCTCGCGGCCGGCCGCCTCCAGCAAATCCTCTTCCGGCTCGACGATGCCCTTGGGAAAACCGAGCTCGTAGCGGTCCAGGCCGGCGGCATATTCACGCGCCAACAGTATGGTCTGCGGATCGGGCATGGGCACCACCAGCACGGATCCCCGCCCCCCGAGGACCCGCTCGAAGCATCGATGATTACCGTTGGCGAACGCAAGGTCGATCTGCTCTACCCGAAAGATCCGGGTCCGGGCCGCCAACCTGCGCCCGAGTATCCTGGGTTTTGCCGCCATCGCTCAAGTTCCGTTATGCTTGTGGGGACCTTGAATTTTTCAAGGCTCTCTTGTGTTCACGCTTTACCCAACCGGACCTATTCTTACCCATGATCGATTGGAACGTCGTCGACACGGTTTTTCTGGATCTGGACGGTACCCTGCTCGACCTGCACTTCGACAATTATTTCTGGCGCGAGCATGTACCCCGGCGCTATGCCGCGGCGCGCGGGCTGTCCCTGGCCGGGGCCTGGGCCGAGCTCGAAACCCGCTACCGGGCCCATGAAGGCACCCTGGCCTGGTATTGCGTCGAGCACTGGAGCCGCGAGCTGGGTCTGGATATCGCGCGGCTCAAACGGGAGGTCGCCCACCTGATCGCCATGCACCCCCGGGTGACCGATTTTCTGGAGGCCCTGGCCGCTCTGGGCAAGCGGCGGGTGTTGGTTACCAACGCCCATCACAAGTCGCTTGCGCTCAAGATGGAGAAAACCCTGCTGGCCGAGCACCTCGAGCAGATCATCTGCTCCCATGATCTGGGGGTCCCCAAGGAATCGGCCGATTTCTGGCCTCGGCTCCAGGCTATCGAGCCGTTCGACCGCGAACGCACCCTGTTCGTCGACGACAATCCCAGGATGCTGCAAACGGCAAAGAGCTACGGCTTTCGTTGGCTGTTGGCGGTACTTTCTCCCGACTCCAAGGCGCCCGCGCAAAAGCCGGGGGAGTTCCCCGCCGTCCGCTACTGCGCGGACCTGCTGCCGGAGCTCTCGGCCTGAATCAAAAGACTCGCCTCACGCCAAGGAGCGGCAGAATATCATGCCGGCAAAGGGCGTTCAGGTTTGACAGAGGCCATTTTTCCACGAATAGTTTATGCGTATGTGGAAGGCTTGCCAGACAAATGTACCGGCTATCCGGAACCAAAACCTAACCTCTAGTACCCCATGTCACCTTATTTTGCATCCTCAGAGCCCTTCCAAACGCGCCCAGGCAAGGCACAGTGCGCCGAGAATAGCTTTGCCAAGCGCTGTAACGCCGCCTGGGCACGTTTGGGGGGCTCCCTGCGGGCGCGACGAGAAGCGGCCATCTGCGTCGTTGCGCGAGCTCGAAATAGGACCGGCTATTCCTGCGCTCACGCGCCTCGCATCTGGCCGCTTCTCGCCGCGCTGAGAATGTAAAATAAGGTGACATGGGATACTAGCGGAACAATTGCAGGATGAAGCTACTCTCTAAGAACCGTCTGGTTGAAAGGCTCCTTGCGCTACCCCGTGGCCGGATTTTTCTCTGGAATCTGCTGGACGGTCATGCCGAAGAACTCTTCGACCCGGCCGATCTTCAAGCCTTTTTCTGGTGGTGGCGGGCGGCACTTTCGGCCGTGGATGCCAAGGCGCCCCTTCCCGACGGTGCCGATCCGCTGTTCGTTACTCTCGACCTGCTCGGGTTGGGACCGCATCAATGGCCTTCGATGGACGATGAATATCCGGGACTGGCCGCTCTGGGGCCAAAACCGGAATTTCGCGTGCTTTGCCGCCGGGCCACCAGCCGGCGAGTACATAAGGGAATGCTCGTTACTACGCTGAGTACTATAGTGGACCCCGGATTTCGGACCAGGGGTTAAGTTAAGGGGTAGTGGTTAATATGTGAGTTAACCTCTAGCCCAAAGATGGCAGTAATTCGGCATTATAGCGATGTACGAAGAGCTTCAAACAAATTTCATGCATACGAAGGCATTTGGAAAAAGATAATGTCTTCCGTAC
>JAIZWN010000050.1 GCA_020443945.1 Candidatus Thiosymbion ectosymbiont of Robbea hypermnestra
GCGTGTAGGATGGGTAGAGGCGCGGGCATGAGGAGTGGTTTTTGGCACGGTTGTTCTCGCGCCGAAACCCATCACCAAGCTGGACCGCGCGGCAGGGCTTGAGTTTTTAGACAACCTCTCAGGGCACCCCCGCGGGGCGGGGAATAAAACCCCGAGAGGATTCAAATCGCTTGGGCGAGACAGGGATATCCTGCCGTTTCCATGCGCCTGAACCCAGGCAGAGCGGGATGCCGAACGCAAAAGGGCAGGCCCGGTGTCCCGAGCCTGCCCAGATGCAGTGTTATGTGGAGCGGGAAACGAGACTCGAACTCGCGACCCCAACCTTGGCAAGGTTGTGCTCTACCAACTGAGCTATTCCCGCGCTTAAAGAGTCATGAGTTTACGGTCCGCCTGGGGGATGTCAACCCCCGGTTTCATCTCCCCAAGTCGGGATCTACAAGCGGTGCTGGAAAGGCACGGAAGGCTACTATCACAAAGAATCATCCCCATCTCTATAGGGTATCGAGGGTATCGTGAAAAATTGCAGGGAAAATTTTTCACGGCGCCTCAGAACCGGCCGGACGCCGGGAGCCGGACCGGGGATTCCCGGAGCCGTTCGCGCCGAACGGGACGAATTCCATCCGTAGGCCCAGGACGGACCGACGCCCCGGTTGCTTCATAACAGAAAAGTGGGCTTTCCCGATGATCGATCTGCACTGCCATATGCTTCCCGGTATCGACGATGGCGCGCCCGACCTCGCCACCGCCTTGGAGATGGCCGAGATCGCGGTCGCGGACGGCATCCGGATGACCGCCTGCACGCCCCATATCTACCCCGACCTGTTCGAAAATACGGGTGCCCAAATCATACACCAGGTGCAGGCATTCCGTACCAGGCTACAGGAGGCCGGGATTCCGCTCGAAATCACCTATGGCGCGGATATCCAGCTGGTTCCGGAGATGGTGCAGGGCCTCCAATCCGGACAGATGCCGACCTTGCACGGTACCCGGTACTTTCTGTTCGAACCACCCCACCACACGGCCCCCATCGGCTTCCTGCATCTCATTTTCGATCTGCTGGCCTCCGGTTACCGGCCGATCATTACCCATCCCGAACGGCTCACCTGGCTCGACGACAAGCATTACGGATGGTTCGTCAATGCCGCCCGGGATGGGGCTTGGATTCAGATCACGGCCGGGGCGGTCACCGGCCGTTTCGGCCGGCATCCCCAGTACTGGGCGGAGAAGTTCCTCGACGACGGGCTGGTTCACATCCTGGCGACGGATGCCCACGACCCCAAGCGCCGGCCACCGCTTCTGGCGGAGGGACGCGTAGCGGCCGAATACTATGTCGGCGCCGCCGAAGCGGAGCTACTCGTGACCGGCCGCCCGCAGGCCGTCATCGAAAATCGCGAGCCGGCGGAAATTCCACCGCCACCGGCACTCGACCCGAGCGGAAAACGCAGAGATATCGGCAAACCCAAGCGGGGGTGGTTTGCCAGATTCTGGTCTTGAGGCCGACCGGGATGGTCGGCGGCACCCCGTGAAAGGTCCGCGGACCAGGCCCGGTCAGGAGCCTGCCGATGCCCCCTCCCCTTTCCCCCGGTCCGCGTAGCGCGCGACCATCGCGGTGAGGTCCTGCGGGTTTACGGGCTTGGTGAGGAAGGCATCCATTCCCGCTTCGAGACACTGCCTCTCGACCTCCTCCGAGGCGTTGGCGGTCAGACCGACGATCGGTAGCCGCGCCCCGCTCCCCTCGTCCGCACGAACGGTCCGCGTCAGGGCGATCCCGTCCAATTCGGGCATGCGCACATCGACCAGGGCCAAGGTCAAGGGCTCGGCCCGAATCCGATCCAGGGCCTGCCTCCCGTCACCGACCAGAATCACCTCGTGACCCTGTCTTTCGAGCAGGACCTTGACCACCTTCCCCGCAATAGCGTTGTCCTCGGCCACCAGAATGCGCAGCCCCCGCGCCGCCGTCCGCGCCGCCGCTTGCGCCAACCCCGCCGGGGATCCCCCCGCCCCGGTCACTTGTGGGTCCTCCTTGCCCAGTATTTCACGCACCCGCCGGATCAGTTCCTCGGCAAGAAAGGGCTTGTTCAGACAATGCCCGCAGAGCGTTCGTTGCTCGATGCGACGGGGGCCGTAGGTGAGCAGCAGACAGGGCACGTCGGCGCCGAGTACGCGCCGGGATGCATCCAGCAGCGTGGGCAGATCCCTCCGCTCGGGCGCGTCGGCAAGGACCAGCAGATCCAACCTCCGGGACTGATCGGCCGGGCCGCCGAGGCGGTCGATCTCCGCCACCGGCTCACAGATCATGCCCGCGCCGCGCAGGACCTCCAGGAGCCATGCCCGCTGGCTGGCATTACCCTCCGACACCCCCGCCCGCAATCCGTCGAGCTGTCCCCGCGCCGCCCCCGAGACCGACAATCCCGCTTCCCACCGCAGGGGCAATCGGACCCAAAAGCGGCTGCCCTTCCCGACCTCGCTCTCGACGCCGATGCGCCCCCCCATCAGCCGCGTCAGGTCGCGGGCGATGGTGGTCCCAAGCCCGCTGCCACCATAGCGTCGGGTGGTGGAGGCATCCGCCTGCCGGAAATGCTCGAAGATCCCTTCCAGCTCATCCGCGGGTATGCCGATACCCGTATCCGAGACCTCCAGAAGCAAATGAGGACCAGGCAGGGACTCGTCGGACGGACACAGGCTCGCCCGCACCCCCACCTCGCCCCGGTCGGTGAACTTGATGGCGTTACCGATCAGATTGAACAGAATCTGACCCACCCGGAGCTTATCCCCGATCACCCGCGCCGGAAACGCCGGATCGATGCGCAGAATCACCTCCAGTCCCTTGGCGAGCGCCTGGGATTCCAGGGCGACACACACCTCCTTCATACCGCTACGTAGATCGAAGGCGACGGACTCCAGACGGAGCTCCCGGGCCTCGATCTTCGACAGATCCAGCACATTGCCGATCAAGGCCCGCAGCACCTCCGCGGAGCTGCCGATGGAATCCACGTACTCACGTTGTTCGGTATCGAGCCGCGTCGCCTGCAGCAGATTAGCCATACCCACGACCCCGGTCAGAGGCGTGCGCAGCTCGTGGGTCATGACCGCCAGAAAATCCCCCTTGGCCCGGTTCGCCTGCTCCGCCTCGCGCCGGGCCTGCCGCAGCTTGTGCAGGAGGGAATACTGATACAGCGGGAACACCGCCAGCAGCAGCAAAAAGAAGCCGGCCTCGAAGAGCTGGGTCCGCCAGGCATCCAGGCTGAACAGGGTCAAAACATAGGCCAGCGGGCTCACTATCGAGGCAAAGACCAGGTGGTCGCGCCCATACCGGGTACCCGCATAAAAGAGGATCCAGATGTAGACCAGATAGAAGGGACTGAGATCGCCGGTCAGATAGATAGCCAGACTGACCGCCGAGACATCCAGAACAATCCCCAGATACTGGCGGGCCGTCCACTCCGGGCGTATCGGTACGCTGATCAGCATACCGGCGAAGAACAAAAAATAGACCCCGAACAGAGGGAAAAAATAAACCCAATCGACCTGGTAATAGCCGGCATAGGCGGCACTGCCGACATAAATCACCCCGAACACCCAGAATCCCATCCGCACGAGGCCGGATTGAAACTCCCGGTTGGCAAGTAAGCTCGGATCCCGTTCGGTCATGACTCCCATAGCCTCCGATCACTTCGAAGATATCGTTTTAACCCCGTTACTTCCGGGATTCAAATCGAGACATCCTCCTGTCCTTTAAAGTATCTATATGCACATAAATGATTTCTTATACTCCATGGAATTCGCGGACCCTGCCCGCAGCCATCCCCAGGATTTCACCCGCCGGCGTGCGCCTCCCCCACCCCGCGTGGTTTGACCACGCCCGGCGGCACCCCTATACTTATGAGTCGCTTCAAATCCTCGGTAGCTCAGTCGGTAGAGCGGGTGACTGTTAATCACTAGGTCAGAGGTTCGAGTCCTCTCCGGGGAGCCAAGTGAAACAAGGGGTTAGGCGAAAGCCTAACCCCTCTTTTTTTGCTCGTGACGCAGAAACATGGGTAAAACAAACTGAATCCGACATTGAGCGAGGCCGCTACTTCCAAACATCGTCAACCCCCTGGCTCCATACCGCCGTCGTGGTGGCCCTATCTACCGGGATGCGTAAGGGTGAGTTGATGGGGTTGACCTGGCGGGATGTAGACCTACAGGCCGGGCGGATCGTCCTACAGGAAACCAAGAACGGCGAGCGGCGCGTCGTGCCCCTGGCAGGCCCGGCGCTGGCGCTACTCAAGGAACATGCCAAGGTGCGGCGGATCGATACCGATCTGCTGTTCCCCAACCATCGGGGAAACGCGCCTATCGACCTGCGTACCCCATGGGAAACGGCATTGAAGCGGGCAGGAATCGAGGATTTCCGCTGGCATGATCTGCGCCATTCGGCTGCTTCTTATTTTCGCCATGAACGGCGCGACCTTGGCGGAAATTGCCGAAATCTTGGGACACAAGACCTTGAATATGGTCAAGCGGTACGCGCATCTATCCGAGTCCCACACCGCAGGCGTGGTGGAGCGCATGAATACGCGCATCTTCGGGAACGTTGAGGGCTAATTCTCGGCTCGCATGGAATGAGCAAGGATTCCATCATGCGTAACCTGAGCTTGCTCAATACCCTGTGGGATGGAGGAGAACTTCCCATCGGGCGGAAATCGTCGGAATCCTTCACCGTGCGCGGGACGCGGCTGACCATCAGCCTTCAGGTACAAGAAGCCGTCCTGCGAAACTTCATTGAGAAATCCGGGGACCTGGCCCGAGGGAGCGGTTTTCCTGCCCGGTTCCTTCTGGCCTGGCCGGAATCGACCCAAAGAACCCGGCGGTTCGGCAAAGCCCCGGAACACTGGCCCCACCTGGCGGCATTCAACCGGCGGATTGCCGAGATGGTGCATCGATCACCCACCGTATCGGCGCTGTGGGCCGGATCGGTGCCTAATCGCTCTTTCCTTCACAGGTCAAGTTCGCTATGCGAGCCGAGGCGGACGAGCTGTAGCACACCCTCATCTGGTTTACGGTAAATCAGCACCAGATCCGGCTTGATGTGGCAGTCTCGGCAATCTTTCCAAGCGCCGTCCAGCGCGTGGTCGCGGTGCTTCTCGGCCAATGGTTCATCCCTGGCCAGTGTCTCAACGATGCGAACGAAATTCTTTGTCAGAGTAGCTCTGTGCAGCCCTTTGGCCTCGCGTCTGAGATCGCGCTTGAACCGTCCTGACTGCTTAATCGTCCGCATCGAGCACCGCTTGGAGTTCGTCGAGGGTTACGGTCTCCAAGTCGTTACGGCGCGCCTCCTCTATCGCCTCAATGGTGGCGGTGTTCGGCACCAGCGGATCAAATGGCAACGCCTTCTCGCGGGCGATGCGGGTAAGCATGATGCGGAAAGCGTCCGATACGGTAAGTCCCATCGCTGCCAACACAAGGCTCGCTTCTCCTTCGATGTGTTCGTCGATCCGGGTATGGGCGACTGCGTTTGTAAGCATTGTTTGATCCCCCCCAAGCCATCGTGCCCTATTGTAGCCTATTGTGGCTTACTTTGGTTTGGAGTGTATGCGTCTCGTCACCTTCCCGCAGTGGTGGGCGATGCGCGACTTTCGAGCGGTTGGCCGCCCAACACAACGCCTTTGTAGGGGTTTCAGTTACCCGGCTACTGAGCCGCCAACCACGCTGAGCGCGCGGGCGCACATGTTCCACCGGCAAACAAGGTTATCTATTCGCATCCCGAGCACGGCGACACTCCGGAGTTTAAGCCGCTGTCTAAAAACCAACCCATTGATTCCCCCTCTCCCTGCCACCCCTCTCCCGCCAGGGGCGAGGGGCTTTGGGCCGTAGCCAGCCTGGTAGGACCACGGCTCACCTGGACCGCACGGCATGGTTTGAGTTTTCAGACAACCTCTTAATCGACTGCACCTTATTCACCGCCCGAGGGTATCCCGCACGGGCGTTGCCGATGTCCGGCTTGCGCGCCAGCGGGGGCGACCGAGGCTCAGGGTTCCACCCCCTGGCGACCGGCGAAGGCGTGGGCCAGGGTGCCGCCGTCGACGTATTCCAGCTCTCCGCCCAGGGGAACCCCGTGGGCGATGCGGGTTGTCCGCACCTGGTGGCGCGCCGCGAGCTCGGCCACGAAGTGGGATGTGGCGCTGCCCTCCACCGTGGGGCTGATGGCCAGGATCAACTCCTGGATTTCCTGCTCCCGGAGCCGCGTTTCGAGCAGGTCCAGACCCAGCTCGTTCGGCCCGATGCCGTCCAGCGGCGAGAGTCTGCCGCCGAGTACGAAGTAGCGCCCGCGAAAGTCCGTGGCCTGCTCGATGGCGACGATCTCGGAGGGATGCTCGATCACGCACAGCAGGGCATCGTCCCGGTTGGGATTGGCGCACAGGCCGCACAGCGCCTGCTCGCTCAGGGTGCGGCAACGGGTACAGCGTTGGATCCGCCCCATGGCGGCGTCCAGCACGGAGGCCAGATGACGACCGCCCTCCCGGTCCCGCTCCAGCAGGTGGAAGGCCATGCGTTGCGCCGACTTGGGGCCGACGCCCGGCAGACACCGCAGGGCGGCGACGAGCTGGTTGAGCAGGGAGCGTTCCGTCATGGCTCAGAAGGGCAGCTTGAGGCCGGGCGGCAGCGGTAACCCGGAGGTCAGGTCCGCCATGTTTTCCTGCATCTTCTCGCCGACCCGCTGAACCGTGGCGTTGACCGCCGCCGCCACCAGGTCCTCCAGCATCTCCTTGTCGTCCTCCAGGAGCGTGGGGTCGATCTCGATCCGCTTGACCTCGTGCTTGCCGTTCATGGTGACCTTGACCATGCCGCCGCCGGATTCGCCCGTGACCTCCTCCTTGGCCAGTTTCTCCTGGGTCTTTTGCAGCTCGTCCTGCATCTTCTGGGCCTGCTTGAGGATATTGCTTAGTCCGCCTTTCACCTTGGGTCACCTCTTGCTGTGCGTTGCCATGGGCCTACGGCCCGGTGGCGAATCTATTGGGTCGGCTCGATACTGCCGGGCACCCAGCGGGCGTCGAGCTCGTCCTGGAGGGACCGTACCACCGGGTCGGCCGCCATCAGGGCCTCGGCCTCGGCGCGGCGCTCGGTCCGCTCACGGGCCTGACGCCGGGCCGGGGTCTCGCGTTCCGGGTGGGCGATCCGGATCCGCACCTCGAGCCCCGCGCCCAGCGTCTTGCTCAAGGCATCCTTCAACCGCTCCTGTGCGGAGGCCACCCGCAGATTCTGGCACGCGGGCTCCAGCGTCAGGGACAGCCGCCGCCCATCCCACCCGGCCAGCTCGCAGTTGCTCGCGAGCTGGCTCGCCACGCCGCCGAGCCCCAGGCCCGCGACCAGGCGGTGCCAATCCTCAGGACTACGCAGGCCGTCCGGCCCCATGGGCTTTGCGTCTGGCGAATCGGGAAATGGCGATTTCCCGATTCCTTCCTGGGGCGAAGAGGACTCGGGCCCGGTCGTCGCCGCGACCGTCCCCGCCCCTTGGGGCGAGGCGGCGGTGCTTCCGCCGCGATCCGCGGTCCCCCGAGCCTCGGTAGCGGCGGCCGGTGGCGGCGGAGAAGCCGGGGCCTCCCGCCTCGGCGCCTCCGTCCGGGCCGGCGCCGGCGGTCCCCCGCGGCTCCGCTGCGCCCCCGGTTCCTCCCCGGGATCCGGCCGGAAGGTGAGCATACGCAGCAGGACCATCTCGACCCCGGTGCGCGGGTCCGGGGCCAGGGGGACATCCTGTTGGCCCAGCAGGGCGATCTGGTAGAAGAGCTGCACGTCCTCCGGGGTCAGGCTTCCCGCCAGGTCCGCAATGCGCTCGCGGTCGGGGTCCTCCGCGCCCAGGGTCGCCGGCACCTCCTGGTAGAGGGCGACGCGGTGCAGCAGACCGATCAGCTCCTGCAGCACGCCGGAGAAGTCCGGTGTCAGCTCTGCGATCCGGGCCACCTCGTCCAGCACCCCGGGCCGGTCCAGCGCGGCGAGGGCCTGGAGCAGATTCAACCCCGACTCCCGGCCGACGGTGCCCAGCATGGTCCGCACCTCGTCCGCGGCCACCCGCCCGCCGCCGAAGGCGATGGACTGATCGAGCAGGCTCAGCCCGTCCCGCATACTGCCGTCCGCCGCGCGCGCCAACAGGGCCAGCGCCCGCGGCTCGCCCGCGATACCCTCCGCCTCCAGAATGCGCGCAAACTGATCGGCGATCTGCTCCGGCACCAAGCGCTTCAGGTTGAACTGGAGACAACGCGAGAGCACCGTCGCCGGCACCTTCTGGGGATCGGTGGTGGCGAGCAGAAACTTCACATGGGTCGGTGGCTCCTCCAGCGTCTTCAACAGGGCGTTGAAGCTGTGGGTCGAGAACATATGTACCTCATCGATGAGATACACCTTGAAGCGGCCCTTGACCGGGGCGAAGGGAACATTGTCGAGCAGCTCCCGGGTCTGATCGACCTTGGTCCGCGAGGCCGCGTCCACCTCCAGCAGATCCACGAACCGCCCCTCGTCGATCTCCCGGCAGGCGCTGCACTCACCACAGGGCCGGGGGCTCACGCCCTGCTCGCAATTCAGCGCCTTGGCCAGAATGCGCGCCAGGGTCGTCTTGCCCACGCCCCGGGTCCCGGTAAAGAGATAGGCATGGTGGAGCTGCCCACGCTCCAGGGCATTGTCCAGGGCCCGGACCACATGCTCCTGCCCCACCATCTCCGCGAAGGAGCCGGGGCGCCATTTACGTGCCAATACCTGATAAGACATGCAAAACCCGAGGCCAGGCGGAGATGAAGGCGTTCATGATCCGCGCAGTTTAACCGATGCCGGGGATGCTTGACATGGGTTCCTCCCACCCCTGCCGCCCCTTTGAAGAAGGGTATCGCAACAGGTAACACCCGACGCGGCTGGGGATGGACCACCATTTTCAATCCAGTTCTATATCGTTTCACAAACTCCTATGCGCCGCGGGTTTGATGGTAGACTGGGTTTGCAAGCCAATAACAAGAGGTGACCCGAGTATGTCGACGAAACGAGTTTCCCTTCTGGTCGGAGCAATCTGGTGCCTGTTTTCGACTCTGGCCTGGGCCGGAGAGGCCAGGGTCTACATCATTTCCCCCGCCGACGGGCAGACCGTCACCAATCCGGTGCTCGTGCGTTTCGGGCTGTCGGGCATGGGCGTGGCGCCGGCCGGCGTAGACAAGCCAAACACGGGCCACCATCACTTGCTGATCGATGTAAACGAGCCGCCGTCCTTCGAGAGACCGATTCCGAGCGACGCCAATCACCGGCACTTCGGCGGCGGGCAGACGGAGACCACGCTCGAGCTGACACCCGGAAAGCATACACTCCAGCTTCTGTTGGCCGACAAGAACCACATTCCCCATAAGCCTGTCCTGCTATCGGAAAAGATCACCATCGAGGTCAAATAGGCCGATACCCCGCCCCATCTTCGCTCTGCCCGGGGCCCCGGCATCCTGCCGTCCGGGGTACGAATCAGTCCTGTCGATCGGGTCAGGCGCGTATCCCGGATCGGTTGACGGTTTCGCGTGATTGGGTTCCGGGGTCCCACCCGGAATGCCGGCGAGGCATGAGGCCACCCACCGATCCTCACGGACCTGACGCCACTTTGGCTCCCAACCGACCATACGGCACCGTCCCGACGGCACACCCAAACCATCCACCCGGCGGTAGTGTTGTAGTTTTGTGATCTGTGATGCTTAAATCCGCGGATTACGCCGATTCTCGCCGATGAAAACATGCGGTAATCCGTGAAAATCGGCGTAATCTGCGGACAACCATGATGGTGAGGGGAGGTCTCTACGCTGAATCCCGGAAACCACAAATCTAAGACACCACCAGGCACCGCATCCCTCCCGGACACCGGCCGTTGCATGCTGATCGCCCTGTTGGCGGTGCTGACGCCGGTCTACCGCATCCTCGTCAATACCCGTATTCCCTTTCTTCTCTCAGAGACCCTGATCCTGCTCGCGGTGATGCTCGTCATCGCGGTGGTTGTGGGTCTGGCCCTTCGGCTATCCGGGCGGCGGGGTCGACTCCTGATCCTGACGGCGATCCTCTTCGTTCACCTGGATCTGGCCGGCGCCTACACGGGCCTGTTCGGGGCGCTCGACCTCGGCAGCCGAATCTCCGGGCAGACCCGGAGGGCCTCGCTCGAAGCGATACTGCTGCTTCTGATTTTCGGCGGCCTCGGCCTGGTCCTCTGGACCATCCGCCGGCAGGCCATGCGGATCGCGGCGGCCTATTTCGTCGTGGTGGCCCTGGCGACCATCGCCATGGAACCACTGCCGAGGCTGGTCTCGAAGACCTCCGCGGCGGCCCCATCCCCTACCGGCACCGCTACCCTCTCCGACGGAGCACCGCCACTCGTCATCCATCTGCTGTTCGATGGACTCCTCGCCCCCGCCGCGATCCGACGCGACATCGCGGGCGGGGATGCGGTTTATGGGACGATGCACCACCTTGCCGCGCACTACGGGTTCCGCGTCTTCGAGCGGGCGTTCAGCCGGCATCGCTACACCGCCGCCTCCCTCTCGAACATGATGAACGCGGAATACACCGGGAGGGGCGGGAAGCCGGGCCTCGCGGACAAGACCCGCATCGAAGAAAATGCCTACTTCGACGACTATGCGGCGCGGGGCTACAGGATTCATGTATACCAGACCAGCTACCTGGATTTCTGCGCCCATAAAAAGGTAGCGGCCTGCGCCGAGTTCGATTCCTACAACCCGGCCTGGTTGATCGCAAACCGGCCGTACCAAAACAACGACACCGACGCCTTCTCCGTCGTAACGGCGCGGACCCTCAACCTCCTGCTCACCCTCCTGCATAGCCACGTCGGAAACTACACCGGGCATTTTCTGGTTCGCTTCATCCTCGCGGCGCGCGCGCCACTGGTCGCGTCCCTGGGCGACGAGGAACGCTCACGGCGCTCCCTGTGGCTGCTGCCCAGATTCGACGTCCCCGGCTTTACCCGCTGGTTCGACGACTTTGCCGAGGCCGTCATGGGCGGCGACAGGGGCACCCTGTTTTTTGCCCATTTCATGGTCCCCCACTTTCCCTATCTCCTGACGAGCCGTTGCGAGCAGATCGGAACGCGGCAGCGAACGGGGAAGCGGCCGGCCGCCGGCTATCCCGAAGCTCCCGGTCTCGGCGGCACAGAGCAAGAAGACCTGTTGAGGGACTATTATGCGCAGGTGCAGTGCGTCTTTGTGAAGCTGGAAGAATTGCTGCGGAGAATCGAACGCTCGCCGCGACACCGGGACGCACTGATCGTGGTGCACGGAGACCATGGCTCACGGCACTCCGACGGCGTGACCATCGATGAAATCCGGGAAAGGGACTTCATCGATAGCTACGCCACCTTCTTCGCGGTCCGCTCGCCCGACCGCGGCCGGGCCGGACGGGACTGTGAACTGGCGTCCCTACCGGATCTGTTCGCCCGCTACGCAAGGCACGCGGAGGGGAAACCCGACGACGGACGCAAGAGCAAAACCGTTTTCGTGCCGGTGGATGGGGATGGGAACGCCCAGGTCGAGCGGCCGATGCCGGAGTTCCCCTGCCGCCACTAGCACCCCGTTTCACCTTATTTTTCACCCTCAGAGCCCTCCCAACCGCGCCAAGGTGAGAGGAGAGCACCAGCGAGAGAGCAACGCCACGTTGGCCTTGGCGCGGTTGGGGGGCTCCCTGCGGGCGCGACGAGAAGCGGCCATCTGCGTCGTTGCGCGAGCTTGAAA
>JAIZWN010000051.1 GCA_020443945.1 Candidatus Thiosymbion ectosymbiont of Robbea hypermnestra
TGGTGATGGGTTTCGGCGCGAGAACAACCGTGCCAAAAACCACTCCTCATGCCCGCGCCTCTACCCATCCTACACGCTCAGTCGTCCAGGGTGTCCAGGGCCTTCTGGAAGCGATTGGCATGGGAACGCTCGGCCTTGGCCAGGGTCTCGAACCAATCCGCGATCTCGTCGAATTCCTCCTTGCGGGCCTCCTTCGCCATGCCCGGATACATGTCGGTGTACTCGTGGGTTTCGCCGGCGACGGCCGCCTTCAGGTTATCGTCGGTTTTGCCGATGGGCAGCCCGGTGGCCGGATCGCCGGAGGCCTCCAGGTATTCGAGGTGGCCGTGGGCGTGGCCGGTCTCACCCTCGGCGGTGGCGCGGAAGACGGTGGCGACGTCGTTGTAGCCCTCGACGTCCGCCTTCGCCGCGAAGTAGAGATAACGCCGATTGGCCTGGGACTCGCCTGCAAACGCATCCTTCAGATTCTGTTCGGTCTTGGTGCCTTTGAGATCCATGGGGACCCTCCAAATTGCGGTTGGTTGTCGAATCGCGCAGTAACTGCGCCTGCACACTGGATTATAAGACATCCCCGAGACCCGCGAGACACCAAATGGGCCTCTCCCATCCGACCGACAAGGGCGTTCACCCCAGCGAGAAGTGGGGTCAGGTCTTGATCCGTGACCCTTGAAGGCACAGGTCAAGACCTGACCCCTGTCCCTGACCCAGGTCAAGACCTGACCCCTGTCCCTGACCCCTGTCCCTCTTTTCTGTCTCTTGTTGGGCGGGATGCGCTACGCTTTCCTGCCTTACGCGGGCTTTTTTTTCGCCCGCGGGTGTGCCTGGTCGTAGACCTGGGCCAGATGCTGGAAGTCCAGGTGGGTGTAGATCTGGGTGGTGCCGATGTCCGAGTGGCCCAGGAGTTCTTGTACCGCGCGTAGGTCTCCGCTGGATTCCAGGAGGTGGCTGGCGAACGAGTGGCGCAGCAGGTGGGGGTGGAGCTGGCGCGTGGCCCCGCGCGCCAGGGCCCAGCACCGCAATCGCTGCTGCACGGTGCGGGGGTGGATGCGGTTGCCGCGGCGGCTGACGAACAGGGCCTGCTGATCCGTTCCCGCGTAGTTGTCCCGCACTTGCAGCCAGCGCCCGATGGCCGCGATGGCTTGGCTGCCTACGGGGACCCGCCGGGCCTTGGCGCCCTTGCCCGTGACTTCCAAGGTGGCCTCGTCCGCGCCGATGTCTGTGATGTCGATGGCGATCAGCTCCGCCAATCTCAGCCCGGAGGAGTAGAAAAGCTCGATCATGGCCGTGTCGCGCAGTCTCAGGGGGTCGTCGTCCGGTTTGTCGAGCAGGCTAGAGAGCTGGTCCGCGTCCAGGGTGGCGGGGAGCTTGCGGGCGGTCTTGGGGGCGCGTATTCCCTGGGCGGGATTTTGGGCGACGAGCCCCTCCCGCAGGAGATAGTGGTAGAGGCTACGCAGGGCGGATAGTTCCCGTTGCAGTGTCTTGCCGGAGATGCCGTTGCGGTGGCGCCAGGCGATATAGTCGCGGATTTTCTGTTGGTCGAGCCCTTCCCAGGGGTTTTCTTTTGCGTCCGCGAGCCAGGCGCGCAGGCGCGTGAGGTCGCGGCGGTAGCTGGTCAGTGTGTGGGCGGATAGCCGGCGTTCGTGGGCCAGGTGGTGCAGGAAGGCCGCGAGCAGGTCCGGTGCGGGCGCGGGATCGGCCATGGGCCTAGTGCCCCGTTTCACCTTATTTTTCACCCTCAGAGCCCTCCCAACCGCGCCCAGGCGAGAGGGGAGCACCGAGCGAGAGAGCAACGCCACGCCTTGCCTTGGCGCGGTTGGGGGGCTCCCTTCGGACGCGACGAGAAGCGACCATCCGCTTCGTTGCGCGAGCTTGCAATAG
>JAIZWN010000052.1 GCA_020443945.1 Candidatus Thiosymbion ectosymbiont of Robbea hypermnestra
CTGCGTCGTTGCGCGAGCTTGAAAGAGGGCTGGCTATTCCTGCGCTCGCGCGCCTCGCATCTGACCGCTTCTCGCCTTGCTGAGAACGCAAAATGCGATGCCTATCGATCTGGGCAGTCCGTGGATGCCTGCCTGACGTTCGATTCCGCCGGCAGGCTTCAATGAGGCCGCGACGCTTGGCCGCGGAATACCGCTACCTATGAAGATGAATTCCGGTTTTGCCCGACGCGGCCGGGCGAAGCGTCTGATCGGGCGCCGGTCTCGGCGGTGAGGACGGATAGCCGCGCCCGGCGCCGCGCCAGGGCGCGCGTCGCAAGCGCCGAGAGGATGTAGACGCCGCCCGCGAGCAAGATGATGGTGGGCCCGGCGGGCAGATCGGGCCCGTAGGACAGGGCCAGCCCGAAGGTGCTGATGGCGGCGCCGAGCAGGGTAGCCAGCAGCATGATGGCGCCCAGGGAGTGGACCCAGTGCCCGGCGATGGCGGCGGGCAGGGTCAGGAGCGCCAGGACCAGGATGAGGCCCACGACCTGGATCAGGAGCACCACGGTGACGGCTACCAGCACCAGCAGCAGGAGGTAGAAGAAGGTTACCGGGATCCCCCGCAGCCGCGCGTGTTCTTCGTCGAAGGCGACGGCGAGGAATTGCCGGCGGTAGGCGCCGACGACGAGTAACAGCAAG
>JAIZWN010000053.1 GCA_020443945.1 Candidatus Thiosymbion ectosymbiont of Robbea hypermnestra
CTGCGTCGTTGCGCGAGCTTGAAAGAGGGCTGGCTATTCCTGCGCTCGCGCGCCTCGCATCTGACCGCTTCTCGCCTCGCTGAGAATGCAAAATAAGGTGACATGGGGTACTGGAATGCTCGATTTTAATCGGGATGATTTGAAGACTCTATATAGGGGCATGTTATCCATATTCCAGCCCGATGTCCGCCGCCGCCAGGCGTTCTGCCTCTTGTTCCAGCTCCAGGCGGGTCTGGGGGTGATGGGTCAGCCAGCCGTCGGGAAAGGTGAGCCGCAGCCGCTCGCCGTCCGGATTGAGCATGGGGTATGGCTTGGTGGTCGGGGAGCGACCACGGTGCAGCAGTACCGCCAGGCGCAGGATAACGCACAGGTGGCGCATGCCCTTGCGCACCGGCTTGGGCAGGGTAAGGAATTCTTGATTCGGGAATTTGCGGCGGTGGCCGAGCACGAGTACCGCGAGGGCCGCCTGTTCTTGGCGCGTGAAGCCGGAGAGGTCGGCGTTGCGCAGCAGGTAGGCGCCGTGCCTCTGGTATTGGCTGTGGCCGATCATGAGCCCGATTTCGTGCAGGCGGGCCGCCCAGCCCAGCATGCTCGGGTAATCGGGGTCTATGAGTCCCCAGGGCTGGGCGACTTGACCGTAGAAGGTGAGCGCGGTGACTTTGATGCGCTCAGCATGTTCTTCGTCGGTGTCGAAGCGCTGGCACAGGGCGTTCACGGTGCGTTCGCGCACGTCTTCATGGCGGCTCCGGCCGATCATTTCGTAGATGAGGCCTTCGCGCAGGGCCTCTTGGGAGACCCGCATGTGCTCGACGCCGAGGGTGGTGAACACGGAGCGCAGCACGGCGACCCCCCCGGCGAATACCGGCCGGCGCTGTTCGGACAGGCCCTTGAGGTCGATGGCGTCGATGGCGCCGCAGGCGATGAGGGCGTCGCGTAGCCGACTCAGGGCTTCCGCGGAGATGCCTTCCGTGGACCAGCCTTGGGCCTCTACCACGGTGGCGATTGCCCGGATGGTCCCGGAGCTGCCTACTGTTTGTTGCCAGCCGGAATGGCGGAAGCGCTCGCGCACCGGGCGGATCTCCAGGGCTCCCGCCAGCTCGGCCCGGTCCATGGCTTCGGCGGACAGGCGGCCGTCGGGAAACCGGCACCGCGACATGCTCACGCACCCCATTTCCAGGCTCTCGCGCAGCCGCGGGGTGACTCCTTCTCCGACGATGAGTTCGGTGCTGCCGCCGCCGATATCCACTACCAGCCGCCGCTCGTCGCCGGCCGCCAGGCCGTTGGCCACGCCCAGGTAGACCAGCCGCGCCTCCTCGCGCCCGGCGATTACGTCGATCGCGTGCCCGAGCGCCCGCTCCGCCTGTTCGAGAAAACCGGACTCGGGGTCGAGCTGGCGCAGGGTGTTGGTACCCACGGCGCGGACGTTCTCCGGCGCCATTCCGCGCAGGCGTTGGCCGAAGCGTTCCAGGCAGGCCAAGGCCCGCGCGACCACCGCGGGCAGTAGTTGCTTATCGTCCGTGAGGCCTTCGCCGAGGCGCACCATTTCCTTGAGGCGGTCGATGACCTGAAGGTCGCCGTCGGCGACCCGGGCGACGATCATGTGGAAGCTGTTGGAGCCGAGATCGACGGCCGCCACCGTATCCGGCGGGGACGATCCCGTGCTCGGGGGGGACCAGGAAGCCATAAGCCGTTTCCGATGCCAAACGCCGGGGCATGGTACCAAAAGCCGTCGGCTTCGGTATCCCCGCAACACCAGTACCCCTACGGCCTATCCGGTGACGGGCCCCGCCGAGTCAAGCGATCTCCAGCGCCTCGACCCGCTGGAAGCCCCGGGGCAAGAGCCTGCCGCGCCGGCCCCGTTCCCCGTGATAGCGCTCCAGATCGGCCGGCTTGAGGGTGAAGCGGCGCTTCCCGGAACGGATGGCGAGCCCGGCGTTCTCGGGGATGACCGCCAGCGCGGCGACGTACTCCTCGCGCGCCTTGGCCCTGGCCGCCGGGATGCCGATGATCTTGTTGCCCTTGCCCCGCGGCAGTTCGGGCAGCTCGGAGACGGGGTAGACCAACAGATGCCCGCCGGTGGTGACCGCCGCCAGCCGGTCGCTGTGCCGGTCCGGCACCGGCACCGGGGGCAGGACCCCGGCCCCCGGCGGCAGGGTGAGGACGGCCTTGCCGGCCTTGGGCTTGGCGTACAGGGCCTGCAGGGTGACGAGGAAGCCGTAACCGGCATCGGAGGCGAGCAGATATTCGGCCTCGGGCCCACCGCCGAGCACCGCCACGAAGTCGGCGCCCTTGGGCGGCGCGAGCCGTCCGGTCAGGGGCTCGCCCTGTCCCCGCGCCGAGGGCAGGGTGTGGGCCGGCAGCGAGTAGCCGCGGCCGGTGGCGTCGAGAAAGACCACGGGTTGATTGCTGCGCACCCGCGCGGCGGAGAGATAGGCGTCCCCCGCCTTGTAGCCCAGCCCCTCGGGGTCGAGCTCGTGGCCCTTGGCCGAGCGCACCCAGCCCCGCTCCGACAGGACCACCGTCACCGGCTCGCTGGGGGCGAGCTCGGTCTCGTCCAGGGCCAGGGCGACCTCGCGTTGCACCAGGGACGAGCGGCGCTCGTCGCCATACTTGTCCGCGTCCCGCCGGAGCTCCTCGCCGACGAGCTTCTTAAGCAGCCGCTCGCTGTCGAGAAGCCCCTGCAACCGGTCGCGCTCCTCGGCCAGGGCATCCTGTTCGGCCCGGAGCTTCACCTCCTCCAGCCGGGCGAGCTGGCGCAGGCGGGTATCCAGGATATATTCGGCCTGGACCTCCGTAAGCGCGAAGCGGGTCATGAGCACCGCTTTGGGCTCATCCTCGGTACGGATGATGCGGATCACCTCGTCGAGATCGAGAAAGGCGATTAAGAGGCCCGCCAACAGATGCAGGCGATTTTGCACCTTGCGCAGCCGATGCTCCAGCCGGCGGCGCACCGTCTCGGTGCGATAGCCGAGCCACTCCACCAGGACCTCCCGCAGATTCATGACCCGCGGCCGACCATCGCGCCCGATCACATTCATATTGACCCGGTAGCTACGCTCCAGGTCGGTCGTGGCGAACAGGTGGGACATGAGCCGCTCTACATCCACCCGGTGCGAGCGCGGGACCATGACCAGCCGGGTCGGGGACTCGTGATCGGACTCGTCCCGCAGATCCTCGACCATGGGCAGCTTCTTGGCCTGCATCTGCTGCGCCACCTGCTCCAGGATGCGGTTGCCCGAAACCTGATAGGGCAGGGCGGTAATCACGATATCCCCCTGCTCCAGCTCATAGCGGGCACGCAGCCGGATACTACCGGTGCCGCTCTCATAGAGACGCGCGAGCTCCGCCGGTGGGGTCACGATCTCCGCCGCGGTCGGATAATCGGGACCCGGTACATGCGCCATCAGCTCCGCCACCGTCGCGTCCGGGTGCGCGAGCAGATGGATACAGGCCGCGGCCACCTCCCGCAGATTGTGCGACGGGATATCCGTAGCCATGCCGACGGCAATGCCCGTGGCGCCGTTGAGCAGCAGATTCGGCAGACGCGCCGGCAACAGCCTGGGCTCCTCCAGGGTGCCATCGAAATTGGGTTGCCAATCCACCGTGCCCTGCCCCACCTCGGCCAGCAGGACCTCGGCGTAAGGCGCCAGGCGCGCCTCCGTATAGCGCATGGCGGCGAAGGATTTGGGATCATCCGAGGAGCCCCAGTTACCCTGACCATCGATCAGCGGATAACGATAGGAAAACCCCTGGGCCATCAGTACCATGGCCTCGTAGCAAGCGGTATCCCCGTGGGGGTGGAACTTGCCCAGCACATCACCCACGGTGCGGGCGGACTTCTTGAACTTGGCGGTCGCCGCCAGCCCCAGCTCCGACATGGCATAAAGAATGCGCCGCTGGACCGGCTTGAGACCATCCCCCACATGGGGCAGGGCCCGGTCCAGGATCACATACATGGAATAATCCAGGTAAGCCCGCTCGCTGAACACATGGAGCGGCATCCGCTCCAGGCCCTCGTGATTATCGGCAGATACATCCGTCATGCGCGGTTCCGGCACATCATCTTTTCTCGTTTGCCGCGTGGGAACGAGCGATTCTCAGCAGGCCTCCAGCGGTCCGCGTAGCGGACCCGACAAATCCGAAGCCTCGGACCAACGGACAGGCACGCTCCGCTTTGCCTATCCTACCAGCTTGGCCGCCGGAGCGGCCACGTCGGCGTTCCTGCCCGCTGGAACGTGGGAACAAGGACGTAGGGTGGGAAAGCGTAGCGCATCCCGCCTCTCCAGCTAAAACGGTCGAGGAGCTGGCATTGGACCTCGACCCAAAATGTCGCACACACTTGCCGGTCTGCTGACTGAGGGTCTCAATAACGCCGGATCGGTAGATAAGGCGGAAATCGAACGGCTCCGGCTCACAGGGACGAAGGATCGCTAAGGTGAGTAAATTATGCTAGCCTATGCCCAGGCATAGGCTGAGGGCCTGTCTGGCATAGGGTTGTGTCTACCGCGGAACCGAGGAGGCCGGTCGGCTCTTTCGCTCGATTTCGTCGAACAAGCCCGCTGTCGAATCGATCGAGCGCAACATCTGCCTTCGGGTTACAAATGCGTAAGCCGGACAGGCTCTGCAACAGGGGGATAAGGATATGATGCACACCGAACGCCATGTCCGATTATTCAAAAACGGTCGAAACCAGGCATTACGGATTCCGCGCGACTACGAGTTGCCGGGAAACCAAGCCAGCATCCGCAAGGAAGGGGAGCGACTGATCGTGGAACCCGTCGCGCGTTTGTCCTTGCTTGCGGTACTCGCCACGCTCGAGCCCTTGAACGAAGACTTTCCAGTGCTCGATGACCCGCCTCCCGCGGACCTGGCCTTGTGAGTCCCTTGTCGTGGAAGGAAAACGGTATCTCCTCGACACCGACATTTTGTCCGATCTCGTGCGCAACCCCAGGGGGTTGATTGCCCAGCGGATCGAGACCGTTGGTGAGGCAACCGTCTGCACCAGTCTCGTCGTCAGCGCGGAGCTGCGCTTCGGCGCGTGCAAGAAGGGATCGAGACGGCTGTCGTCACAGCTCGAAGCGGTGCTGTCGGCGTTGGACATTCTTCCGTTGGAAGCGCCCATCGACGAGTGTTACGCAGGGTTGCGATTCGCCTTGGAGCGCTCGGGTACACCCATTGGCGGCAACGACATGCTCATTGCCGCCCATGCCCTGGCGCTCGATCTGATTCTGATCACCGCAAACGAGCGGGAATTCTCCCGCGTACCGGGTCTGTCCGTGGAAAACTGGCTCAGACCCAAGAATCCGCATTGACCGGATTTACGATCCCGAAGCCACAAGGCGTTCCCGCAAATTAAGTGAGGTGGGGTACCAGACAAGGCGGACTATCGGCGTGATTTCGCCCGTCTGTATTCCTGCAGTGCCTTGGGCATCTGGCGCCTGAGCTGGGCAATGCGGGTCCTATCGAGGGGGTGCGTTCGGAGAAACTCCGGTTGTTTGTCGCCGCGCTTGCGGTTGTGTCTCGAAAAGCGTTGCCAGAACGCGATGGCTTCTTGTGGATCGTAACCGGCCCGGGCCATATAGGACAGGCCCAGATGATCGGCCTCCGACTCCTGGGTGCGCGAGTAGGGAAGCAGGACGCCGACCCGCGTCCCCAGACTGTAGGCCTGCATGACCAAGTCATGGGCGGTCTGGGATTTCCCTCCCAGCGCGCCGGACAATACCGAGCCCCCCACCTCGACCAGTTTGGATTGCGACATGCGTTCCCCGCCGTGGCGGGCGATCACGTGGGCGATCTCGTGGGCGATGACGGTAGCGAGCCCGGCCTCGTTCTTGGTGATCGGGAGCATGCCGGTATAGACGCCGACCTTACCTCCGGGCAGGGCAAAGGCGTTTACATTGTTCGGATCCCTAAACAGCACGAACTCCCATTTGGCGTGGCGTACTTCTTTGGGGTGGCGTAATTCTACTGCCGAGGCAATCCGCTTGCCGACCCGTCGCAGCCGCTTCACTTGGGCCCCTTGTTTGACGATGGGTTCCTTGCGTTTCATTTCCTGAAACGCCTGAAACCCCATCCGGGCCTCCTGGGCCGGGTCGATCAGCAAGAGCTGCGGGCGGCCGGTCCCCGGTACCGTCGTGCAGGCGGTAAGAATTGCAACCGCTGCCGCGGTTAGCAGAAACATGAAAGGCCTCAAGATACGCATGGTCCTGTTTCCTCCTGTCAGTCGCGATCCGCTTGCCCTTTAAGGATACGCCCATTGCCCTGAGTAGGGCCAGATTCACGGGGCAAGTCCAGGTAGGGCGGGAAAGCATAGCGCATCCCGCCGCGGAAAACGCGGCCCATTCCGATGGCGGGAAAGCGCCGCGATACCGCAGCGCTTTCCCGCCCTGCGTGTCTCATAACCGATTGTTATCCTTTTTCTCCGGAGTGCGCTCGTCTCATGGAGTAAACTGGGGGCTGGGAGTCGGCCGGGCAGTCGCTCCCGCGGCCTTGTCGCGGGGGAGGAAAGTCCGGGCTCCGCAGGGCAGGGTGCCAGGTAACGCCTGGGGGGCGCGAGTCCACGGAAAGTGCCACAGAAAACATACCGCCTAAATCCGCTTCCGGCGGATCGGTAAGGGTGAAATGGTGCGGTAAGAGCGCACCGCGCCGGTGGCAACATCGGCGGCAGGGTAAACCCCACCCGGAGCAAGACCAAATAGGGGAACAAGCGGCCTCGAGTCGCGACGTGCGGCCCGCACGGGTTCCCGGGTAGGTCGCTCGAGGTGCACGGCGACGTGCATCCCAGATGGATGGCTGTCCACGACAGAACCCGGCTTACAGGCCGGCTCCCACCTCCGGCTGTCGGATCAGGTCGCGACTACCTCCGAGCGGACCGGGTGTTCGGCGATCCAATGGCGGGCAATCTCTTCGCGCCGGCAGATCCACGTTCGGTCCCAGCTCTGCACATAGTCAAGAAACCGCGCCAGCGCCATCGCCCGGGCGGGATGACCACTGATGCGCCCATGCAATCCGACGCTCATCATCTTGGGGCAGTGCTCGCCTTCCCGCCACAGGAGGTCGAAGGCATCTTTCAAGAGCTGGAAAAAGTCGTCCCCACAGGCAAGACCGTTCGGGAACAGATACCGGGCGTCGTTGTTGACCAAGGTGTAGGGAATCACCAGATGCGGCGGGGAGCCGGCGAGCCAGTAGGGCAGATCGTCGTTGTAGGCGTCCGAGTCGTAGAGAAATCCGCCCTCCTCGCGCAGCAGACGGCGGGTGTTGGGACTGACCCGCCCGGTGTACCAACCCACGGGGCGTTTGCCGCACAACCCCGCGATGGTCTCGATGGTGCGGCGGATGTGCTCGCGTTCCGCGTCTTCGGGTATCTCGCGGTAGTCGAGCCA
>JAIZWN010000054.1 GCA_020443945.1 Candidatus Thiosymbion ectosymbiont of Robbea hypermnestra
TGGGCCGACACCAATCGTTTGGTACTCGGTCAGGAGGCCACGGCAGAGAAATCCAACGAAATCACGGCGATCCCGAAGTTGTTGGCGTTGCTGGAGTTAACCGGTGGTATCGTGACGCTCGATGCCATGGGTTGTCAGCGTGAGATTGCCGCCCAGATCGTCAACCAAGGTGCCGAGTATGTGCGGGGACTCAAAGGCAACCAGAGTGCCTGGCACGAGGCGGTCAAGGATTTCTTCGCCGTGGCCCAAGCCGATGAATTTGCCCACGTCGACCATGATTTCTCTGAAGAGATCGACAAGGACCATGGGTACCTGGAAATTCGCCGCTACGAGATCACCGAGGAACTGCGGACGCTTCCCGACACCGAGCTGTGGACGGGTCTGCGCGGCATCGGCCTGGTCGAGCGCCGGCCTGGTCGGCGATACCGAAACCGTGGCGCAACGGTTTTTTCTCAACGCCATCCCGGCCGATGCCGCGCGTTTCGCGCACGCGGTGCGGGGACACTGGGGGGTGGAAAATCGGCTCCACTGGCGATTGGACGTGGTGTTCCGTGAGGATGCCAGCCGTATTCGCAAAGGCCATGCGCCCGCGATCATGACCGCCATTCGGCATTTGTGCCTGAATTTGTTGGAGCAGGAACCTTCCTCCCGCCGCTTGGCTCAGAAGCGACGCCAAGCC
>JAIZWN010000055.1 GCA_020443945.1 Candidatus Thiosymbion ectosymbiont of Robbea hypermnestra
TGGGCCGACACCAATCGTTTGGTACTCGGTCAGGAGGCCACGGCAGAGAAATCCAACGAAATCACGGCGATCCCGAAATTGTTGGCGTTGCTGGAGTTAACCGATTGTATCATGACGCTCGATGCCATGGGTTGTCAGCGTGAGATTGCCGCCCAGATCGTCAACCAAGGTGCCGAGTATGTACTGAGACTCAAAGGCAACCAGAGTGCCTTGCACGAGGCGGTCAAGGATTTCTTCGCCGTGGCCCAAGCCAATGAATTTGCCCACGTCGACCACGATTTCCATGAAGAGATCGACAAGGATCATGGGCGTTTGGAAATTCGCCGCTACTGGATCACCGAAGAACTCCGAACACTTCCCGACACCGAGCAGTGGATCGGTCTGCGCAGCATCGGTCTGGTCGAACGCCGGTGCGTGATCGGCGATACCGAAACCGTGGAGCAACGGTTTTTTCTCAACACCATCCCGGCCGATGCCGCGCGTTTCGCGCACGCCGTATGGGGACACTGGGGAGTGGAAAATCGACTCCATTGGCGGCTGGATGTGGTGTTCCGTGAGGATGCCAATCGCATTCGCCGGGGGAACACACCGGCGATCATGACCGCGATTCGGCACCTGTGCCTGAATTTGTTTGAGCAGGAACCTTCCTCCCGCCGCTTGGCTCAGAAGCGACGCCAAGCCGCTTGGGATGATGACTATCGCGCTCAGGTCGTGTTTGGATTAGGAGTTTATACGCGCTCGCCCTGGCGACATCCGGAGTCCGCCCCCGGAGCCCGATCTTATTTGAGAAAATCCCTCGGATTTGGAATCCATAAAGAGCCAAACGAAAATGCCAATATGCGTGAGGAAGGTACTCTCTTTAATGGCCCTATTCCTATCAGGATCTAGCCGGTGGTCTTGTTTGCACGCGCACCGTGGGGAAGGTTTAGTCTAAACTGTCGCTTTGGCCCTCGGTCCCGACTCGGTACAGTGCATGTCCCCTCCCGAATCCCGCGCCGCGCGTTCCGCGGCAACCCCCTTTCCGTTGCTTGCCGGCATCGATCTCCCCGCCGATCTGCGCCGCTTGCCGGAGGATCGCCTTCCCGAGCTGGCCGACGAGCTGCGCGGGTTTCTCATCGACAGTGTCTCGCGCACCGGCGGCCATCTGGCGGCGGGCCTCGGCGTGGTGGAGCTGACGATTGCGCTGCACTTTGTCTTCGATACCCCGCACGACAGGCTGGTCTGGGATGTGGGCCATCAGGCCTATCCCCATAAGATCCTCACCGGTCGCCGCGCCCGTATGGACGGTATGCGCAAGCAGGGCGGGTTATCGGGCTTCCCCCGACGTGACGAGAGTCCCTACGACACCTTCGGCGTCGGGCATTCGAGTACCTCCATCAGCGCCGCGCTGGGCATGACGCTAGCCGCCCAGGCCAAAGGCGAGTCCTATCAGACGATCGCCGTGATCGGCGACGGCGCCTTAGGCGCCGGCATGGCCTTCGAGGCCCTCAACCACGCCGGGTCTCTGGAGCCGAATCTGCTGGTGGTTTTGAACGACAATGATATGTCCATCTCGCCGCCGGTGGGGGCCATCCGCAATCATCTGGCGCGGCTGCTCTCCGGCAAGCTCTACACCCAGGTGCGCGAGGGCGGCAAGTCCGCCCTGCGGCGCATCCCCCAACTGAAGGCGTTCGTGGGTCGCTGGGAAGAGCACCTGAAGGGGATGGTGATGCCCGGTACCCTGTTCGAGGAGCTGGGTTTCAATTACATCGGTCCCATCGACGGGCACGATATGGGTTCCCTGACGGCGACCCTGCGTAACATGAAGACCATGCCCGGCCCCCGTTTTCTGCATGTGGTAACCCGGAAGGGCAATGGTTACAAACCCGCCGAAGGTCACCCCGTCATCTATCACGGGGTGACGCCCTTCGACCTGAAAACCGGCGCGCTGCAAAAACGGGCGGGCGCCGTCACCTATACCAAGGTCTTCGGCGATTGGCTGTACGATGCCGCGCGCGCGGACCGGCGGCTCGTCGGGATCACGCCGGCCATGTGCGAGGGTTCGGGCCTGACCCGATTCGCGGCGAGTTTCCCGGACCGCTATATGGATGTCGGGATCGCCGAGCAACATGCCCTGACCCTGGCCGCCGGTATGGCCTGCGAGGGTCTCAAGCCGGTGGTGGCTATCTACTCCACCTTTCTGCAACGGGCCTACGACCAGCTGATCCACGACATCTGTCTGCAAGACCTGGACGTGACCCTGGCGGTCGACCGGGCCGGACTCGTGGGCGCCGACGGGGCGACCCATGCCGGCAGCTTCGATCTCAGCTATGGTCGCGCCATCCCGAACCTGGTCATCATGGCCCCGGCGGACGAAAACGAATGCCGGCGCCTGTTGCAGACCGCATTCGAGCATCCGGGTCCCGCCATGGTTCGCTACCCGCGCGGTGTGGGTCCGGGCGTTGCCGTCGAGTCGGGGCGCGCGGTTCTGCCTCTGGGCAAGGCGGAGCTGCGCCGCACCGGTCGGGAGGTGGCGTTGCTCGCCTTCGGTACCCTGGTGGCCCCCTCGTTGCAGGTCGCGGAGGCATTGGACGCCACGGTTGTCAACATGCGCTTCATCAAGCCCCTGGATGCGGAGCTGATTCTGGAGCTGGCACGCACCCACCGCTTGCTCGTCACCCTGGAGGAAAACGCCGTGGCCGGCGGCGCCGGCTCGGCCGTGTCCGAATTGTTGGCCGCCAAGGGCAGCGAGGTGCGCTGTCTCCATCTCGGCATACCGGACCGTTTTCTGGACCATGCCACCCAGCGGGAGCAGCTCGCCGACTGCGGACTGGATGCCCCCGGCATCGAGGCCGCGGTGCGAAGCGCCTTGGGTGAAAGCGGGACCCCAGGATAGCGCGCAGGGCGGGATGCGCTACGCTTTCCCGCCCGACACAAGATCAAAGAGATAACCCATGGCACAGACACAACCGCTGCCACCGGCAATCGAGCAGATTGCCCATAAGCTGCAAAGGCTCTCCCAAGAACGGGTCAACGAGGTAGAAGACTTTGTCGATTTTTTGAGCCGGCGCGATAGCGACCGGCAATTGATCCAAGCGGCTCTGACTACTTCGGAGCCGATCCTGAATGCTATCTGGGATAACCCCGACGATGGCGAATACGACCGGCTTTGAGTTCGGCGATAAGGATCAAACCGTGCTCAGGGGGAACTTCAGGAACCTTTTAGGTTAACCCGTCGGTCTTGACTGAACAGGGCCGTAGGGCGGGATGCGTAGCGCATCCCGCCGCGTCGATCTGGTAACCGGATGGAATCTTCCGACTCTATCGCGCGTATCCTGGAGGCGCGTCACCGGGATCCCTTCGCGGTCCTGGGCCGGCACCTCGCGGGGGACCGTTGCATAGTCCGCGCCTTTCTGCCGGGGGCGAAAGGCGTTCGCATTCCGGAGGCCGGGGTAGCCCTGACGCGGGTCCCGGATACGGACCTGTTCGTGTGGGAGGGCCGGGCAGGAACCGTCCCGGAGCGTTACCGGCTGAGCTGGGAGGATCGGGCGGGCAACCGTCACAGCCGGTACGATCCCTATTGCTTTCCGCCCCAGCTCGATGATTCCGACCTGCACCGGTTCGGAACCGGCCGTCACTGGTGCGCCTACCGGTTCCTCGGCGCCCATCCGCGGACCCTGGACGGGGTGCGGGGCGTGCGGTTCGCCGTCTGGGCACCCAACGGGGAGCGCGTGAGCGTGGTGGGCGATTTCAACGCCTGGGACGGGCGCGCCCACCCCATGCAGGTGCGGGGCGACTCGGGGGTATGGGCGCTCTTCATCCCCGGTCTCGAGATGGGCGCGCTCTACAAGTTCGAGCTTCGGGACCACAGCGGCGGCATCCAGGTAAAGATCGACCCCTATGCCCGCTCCTTCCAGCGGCGGCCACAGACCGCCGCCCGCATCCACGACGAGAGCGGGTTCCCCTGGGGGGACCAGGCCTGGATGCGGGCCCGCGCCACGTCCGACTGGCAACACGCGCCTCTGTCCGTCTACGAGGTGCACCTGGGCTCCTGGCGCCGGGATGCCGCGGGCGGGTTCCCGAACTACCGCGTCCTCGCCGAGCAGCTGGCGGACTATGTCCAGGCGCTGGGCTTCACCCACCTCGAGCTCCTGCCCGTTACCGAGCACCCCCTGGACGCCTCCTGGGGCTATCAGGCCACCGGCTACTTCGCGCCCACCAGCCGCTTCGGCGCCCCGGACGATTTCCGCTGGTTCGTGGACTACCTGCACCGCCGGGGCATCGGCGTCATCCTCGACTGGGTGCCGGCCCACTTTCCGCGGGATGCCTTTGCCCTGGCCCGTTACGACGGCTCCGCGCTCTACGAGCACGCGGACCCGCGCCGGGGCGAGCACCAGGACTGGGGCACCCTGATCTTCGACTATGGGCGCGATGAGGTGCAAAGCTTTCTGCTCTCCAGCGCCCTTTACTGGCTGGACGAGTTTCATCTGGACGGGCTGCGGGTCGACGCCGTCGCCTCCATGCTCTACCTGGACTACTCGCGCAAGCCGGGCGAATGGCTCCCGAATGCCCACGGCGGGAACGAGAACCTGGAGGCGGTGGAGTTTCTGCGCCGGCTCAATGTCGTGGCCCACGGCCGCCATCCGGGCGTCCTGATGATCGCCGAGGAATCCACTGCCTGGCCGGGGGTGTCGCGCCCCACCCACCTCGGCGGCCTGGGATTCGGCATGAAATGGAACCTGGGCTGGATGCACGACACCCTGTCCTATCTGGGCACGGACCCCGTGTATCGCCACGCCCACCAGCAGCAGCTCACCTTCGGTCTGCTCTACGCCTTCAGCGAGAACTTCATCCTGCCCTTCTCCCACGACGAGGTCGTGCACGGCAAGGGCTCCATCCTGGGCCGTCTGCCCGGCGACGCCCGGCGGCGGTTCGCCTCCCTGCGTCTGCTCTACAGCCTGCTGTTCACCTATCCGGGCAAAAAGCTGCTCTTCATGGGCTGCGAGTTCGGGCAGGACAGGGAATGGGACTTCGCCGGGGAGCTGGACTGGCGCCTGACGGAGCACCCCCGGCACCGGGGCATCCGCCGGCTCGTCACCGATCTCAACCGGCTCTACCGATCACACAAGGCGCTCCACGACCTGGACTTCTCCGCCGCGGGATTCCAGTGGCTCGACTGCCACGACAACGCCCAGGCCGTGATCGGCTATCTCCGCCGGGACCGCGCCGACCGGGAGCTTCTGATCGCCGCCTTCAACTTCACCCCCCTCCCCCGCTCCGAATACCGGATCGGCGTGCCCCGGCCCGGCCGCTACCGCACGCTCGTCAACTCGGACGCCGAGGAATACGGCGGCGACAACCTGGGCACTCAGGGCGATGTGGATTCCGCGCCCCTGAGCGGCATGGGCCAGCCCCACGCCATCCCCATCGCCCTGCCGCCCCTGGGGGCGGTCATCCTGCTACACGAGATATGTAGTGCTATATAATAAGAAGGAATAACTCTAATATTGAAGCCAAGGGGGCAAAATTTGCGCTTGAACCCACTTCATAATCCGCTTTTTGTCCTGGCCTTTTTGTGCTTGCTCGGCGCGTCAGCGTCTGTTGCCGCAGTGGACAGCGTCGGGCGCGAGTTTGTGTTTGCATTTCAGTCGAACGTGTCAGAGCCCTCCCAATACCTGCGCATGTTCGTGGCATCTCAAAGCGGCGCCACGGGGACGATCGAGATTCCAGGATTGGGTTTCCGTAAATCCGTCTCGGTAGCCGCCGATGGATTGGCGCGCATGGGACTCCCGCTAGCCGCCCGTGATCTACCCGATAACCGCGTCTCGAAGCGCGCCGTCCTGGTGAATCTGGACGGTGACGCGACGGTCTATGCGATCAATCGCGTCCGACAATCGACCGATGCCTTTCTTGCATTGCCGGTAGATGCCCTGGGCACCCGCTACCGGGTCGTGGCGTATCGATCTGTACAAGGCTCCAGCCAGGTCGCGGTGGCGGCCACCGCCGACGGCACCGAGGTCCGTATATGGCCGTCGGCGCCAGTACGGGGGGCACCCACTGATGGACCGATCGTAAGGCGGATCGATCGCGGTCAGGTCTATTCTCTGGTTGGTGCCCATAGCTCGGCGGACCTGACCGGGACCTCCATCGAGGCCAGTGCCCCGGTGGCGGTAATGGCCGGCGCCAAATGCGCATATGTTCCGCCGCAAATCACGGCTTGCGACCACCTGACCCAGATGATTCCACCGTTGAGCACTTGGGGAAAGCGCTTTGTCACCGTCCCCATCGCTACCCGCAAGAAAGGTGATCTGATTCGTATTCTGGCCGATACCGACGAGACTCGGGTCCGAATCGACGGGACGCAGGTAGCCAGTCTGGGCGCCGGCAGGTTCTTCGATAGGATTCTCGTCGATCCCGCCCTGATCGAGGCCGATCGGCCGATCCTTGTCGGCCAATATGCACTGGGATCGGCCTACGACGGGGTCGTTTCCGATCCCTTCTTTACCCTGGTGCCACCAAGCGAACAGTTTCTGGACCGCTATATCTTTGCTACCCCCATGAGTGGCTTTCGGTCCCATTTCATAAGTATCGTCGCCCCCACCGACAGCCTCTCATCATTGAACCTGGACGGCCGTCCGGTGGACGGCTCACGATTTCGACCTATCCGCCGCTCGGGGTACAGCGGCGGAGCCTTAGAGTTGACCCCGGGCACCCACCGGATCGAAGGTGACGGGCCCTTTGGGATTCTGGTCTATGGCTTCGATTCTCACGACTCCTACGGCTACCCTGGGGGAATGGCGTTTACCCGGATCAATCCCTTGGGGGACCGTTTCGCACCGACGATTGCCGAAGTGTCGGTGGACTCGATGCAACTCCGGCTACGGGCCACCGACAGCGAAGACCGCGACGCCGACGGCGAGCTCGACAGCGGTGAGGACCTAGACGGCGACGGCGTCATCGGTCCGCGCAACGAGGACAAGAATGGCAACCGACGACTCGATGCCGGTGAGGATGGCAACGCCGATGGGATTATCGACCGCGATGGGGGACTCGCACGGGTCGAACTGACGGATGGCGCCGACAACCTGCGTTTGGAATCGACCCCGATCTCCCCTGGTACGCTCACTCACGAATTCTCTGTCGTGTTAATCGACCCGAAACTCGATGGTAGCGGCGAGGTCTCTGCGATTGATCTCGCCGGCAATCGAATCACTTTGCCGGTAAGACTGCAAAGGCATTTCCATGCACGGCTGGACGAGCAACCCCCTCTGACATTGAACCAAATCCGCGAGCAAGGGGTGACAACGGGCAACCTTATACCCAGGTTCGAGCAACGGGTCGGCGATCCGGAGGTCCATCTGACCACGGACTTCTCAGTAATGGGTGCCGTGCTGGAGATCGACTCCGGCGATGGTTGGCAGCCCCTCGGTCGCCAGGCGCATAGGGTACAGACCAGCAGCGACGACTCCGGCTGGCCGGTCCGGGTACGTACTGGCCGTTGTGTGGGCGGCGTGCGCCCCGGAGAATATCGAATCTTCATGACAACCCGAGGCACCGATGGCGTCGACAGCAATGCCGAGGTCTCGATAGACCTGTCGCTACAACCGACCTCCTGGTGGATATGTCTGCGCCCGTTCCTGATCGGGCTGCTGATTGTCTTGGCCCTTGCGCTCTTCGCCTACGGTTTTATCTGGCCGGCGCGCTTTCGTCCTCAGATCGGCGTGATGCTGTCGAACGAGGAGAACCTGGAGGAAGGGTTCTTTCTCTTGCTGCGGGCCCAGCGTGGCACCGGCATCGGCTTTTATCGCCATGCCCGCGCCTATGTGCGGGAGGACTATCGGGTCTGTGGCCGACCCGGCGGCGCGATCGTCCAGCTCCGTGCCGACCGCGGGCGGATTCTGATGCGGCCGATGCCCGGCGCACAAGTGTTGTGGAAGAGCGATGATGGCCGTTGGGAGACGCTCGACGAACGCGAGTCAAGGGCACGCGTCGGTACCCTTTATCGCAATGACGCCGGTACCCTGTACTTTATGCTTCGCAGCCGTTGAGCCTCACCGACTTCGATGAACCGCGAGCGTTGGAACCTACCCGAAATCATAACCACATCCCCACGTGCGCGGGGAGCGGCCGTGTTACTCCTGGCCCATCTCTTCCGGAGCATGATTGCCGGGCGTGCACTGGAGGTTGTGCGCTCCTCACCTCCCGCGTTCGATCGCAACGACTTTTCAGAACTGCTTGCATTCGTGGCGGACATGTTGCCGTTGCGTTATGCCTCGAGTTGTCACAAATTCGTGCCACCGGCAGATGGCGAGGCAATGCCGGAAAAGGGGCAGGCAAACCTGCTCGTGTTGGACGCCGAACGGGCCGTACCAACAGACAGGGAAGTCCAACAGGTGGACGAGGATGGCGAGCTCTTGGTGGGCGATGAGCCCGAGCAACCCTTCTTGGACTACGCCGAAGCGGCGATCGCGGGGGCACTGGTACGGCCTGATGCACTGGCTTCGTTCAGTCTACGCTTCGATCGGCTGCTGGGCGACGGGATGCCGGGGGCCGACACGCCGGCGATGGCTGCTACCGTTTATGCCCTCTCGGCATTGTTTACGGCGCCAACGGTGGGGACCCCCGGTATGTTTCGGCAGCATATGTTGCCGTTGGCGTCGAATCCTGAACTGCCCTGGTCGAATCTGGTCGCCGATTCCGAGTGGAAGTTGCTGAACGCAGGGGACTTGAGTGCGTGGATACTGACCCCTCCGCAACGCCTGTCGGTCGGTGAGCGAACCCTGCAGGAGGCGCTGGTGAGGGGTCTGGAGCGGGCGGGGTGGCAGCTCGATGATCCGTCACCACCCTGGCGACGGCCCACGGAAACCGATTGGTGGGAGCGTCTGTGGGAGCTTTTGGCTATTGTGCCGCGCTTGCTTCCCACAAGCCTGGCAGCCGATCTCGCGCGGGGGGTATCACTGGATGAGGTCCCGGCGGTAGATCTGGTCCCGCTACTGGAGGCGGAGTTCGCCGGCGCGACCCTCTGGCGTCGCCGTTGGCAAGCGGACGGACTCGCCGGTGCCTGCACCGAACCTGGTGTGTTCCCGGTCTTACTCGCTGCATTGGAACAAGGAGAGCTGGACGCCCTCTGGCTGGAGCGCTTACTAACCATGGACGGGCCGTGGATACATTCGGGCTTTCGCCGGGACCTGCAATCGGTATTGTTGGAACGGCTCGCCGATATCCCCCCGGTGCCGGAGTGGTTGCCGAGGGTGGAGCAGGGGCTGGCCGGAGTCGAGCTCCCTGCCGCGCCGGACATAATCACCAAAGATCGGTACGCGGACGTTTATCGGCTGGTTTGTCTCCTGATCGACCACGGATTGGAACGAAGCGCCGATCTGATTGCCGGTGGTACCGATTTGTTGCACCGTTGCCGGGTGTTGCATCGCGTTTTGCGGGCCTTGGACGAGAACGCATCCGACGACCCGGCCTGGAAGGACCTCGCGAAACTATGCGGCAAGGCATCAAGCGGCACCGGTGGGAACAAGCTCCACCCCCTGACAGAGCTGGCGGCCATGCTGGGCAATCAGGAGACGGATGGGATAGAAAAAGCCAGGTACCAGGCGTTGGAGGTCTTGAAGGGGGTATTGGTCGAAAACCCACTTTTGCTGTATCCGATATCCGGCAACCAGGATCTTCGGGTGCCGTTGTTCGACCTGGTGATTGCGTTGTCGGGAGCGGAGACTCGAGCCCGGATCCCGGACCTGCTCAGCGAATCCATCTGCCGCAATTGGGTGAAGAAACCTGAGTGGCGCCAGGCCGTGATCGACACCTTGCGCGACCCGGATGCCCCGCCGCCATCCAAACTCTCCGATCCGGACCGCGAGCTAGTAATACGGGACCTGGAGACACACTGGCGAGACCTCCACGGCTGAACACCCAAACGCTGGGAGGGCATCTTTAGTGAACGACGAAACATGCCACGACACGGACCTGCGGATCCAAGTGCTGGACGATGATGGGGATGAACTGGAATACCGGCGGCTGCCAATGGGACCGGATGGTACCTATGCCTTCGAGCTGGTCTGCCAACGGGGCGCCGATGCGGTCCATTTCGCGGTCACCGACGAGCGCGACCGGATCTTTCGTTGTGAGATACCGGCCGAGCCGGAATGGCCGGTCCATGTGGAGCTGTCCCGGAATGACAACGACAACTGGAGCGTCGAGAGCACCAACAACCAGGTACTGGTACTGAAGGAGGAGGCGAAGCCACTGCCGATAATTCCCCTTCCGCTTACCGCATCCAAAGCGCAAACGCCGGTCGAAGACGAACGGTGGGAGGTTGCCTTGGTCATCGATGGCACCATGGTCTCCGGGTCCGATTCCGCATTTCTGTCGACCGATGACGAGGCCTGGCCAAAACTCCGTAGCGAGCTGACCGCATTGTTGGCCGCATTGGACCGAGACGCCAACTCCCTGAGTTTTACGGTCATCGCGTTCGGTGACCATGGGGTCGAGGGGGTCACCGCCAAGGAGCTGAAACCTGAGTATCTGTTGCGCGTCCCGGCTCCGGGAAACGAGCGGCGGATGGTAGAACTCCGCGCCGGTGATTCACTGGTATTCCGGCCATTTCGGAAGGATGCAGTCGAGTCCTTGCTCGCTGCCATCGAGCCAAGCCCTGGTGGGGACTTCGTCGATGGCTTGTCGGACGCCTTGGCTGCCTGCAATGGTCTGCGGTGGTCGAGAAATGCGCGCAAGCTGGTAGTGATATGCGGCGACTCGCCGGGACACTCTATTGAGTATCCCATCGGCGACCGCGGCGATGCCACCGTCCGCGTCCGGGATGTGGATCTGGAAGCAGCGGAATTGCATCGGACCCAGGTGGAAATCCTGACCATTTACCATCGCCCGCCGCCGGACCTCGAACCCAAAACCGGCCATGGCCACGAGCTACTCCAAGGCGCGGCACAACAGTATCGGCGACTGGCATCGATCCCGGACTATGCGTTGGAAACGGGTTTCTTCAAGCCTGCCGAGGTAGCTGAGCGCCTGACCCGACGCGATTTCCCCATCGGTCGGAACGCGAGCTACGCCCATTTGCTTGCTCCCGGATCCGATGGAGAACGAGGGGCTGGGGAGAGAGTGGCCGAAAAAATCCCGATATCTTCTTCTTTACCGTCCTCCCCATGATTTTTGCCCAATAGAGGAAGTGGTCATGCTGCACCGGTTTAGTAAGGGCTCTGAAGTATATGTACCCGGAGACAACAGAATTATAACGCCACCGTAAGGTGATGCAGGGATTCGGGGTCGTCGTCAAGGAGTGCGGCAACCATGGTATCGGCCAACGCTACGACCACCGGATCCAGGTCCGGGTCCTCATCGGGACCCGTGGCAGCGGCATAGCCGTCCCAATTGCGGACCAGGTCCTTCGGATCGATATGATGGCTAGCCACCGCGCCGGCCAGTGACAGACGGTCGGCCCAGGGACGCGGCAGCGGCAGCAACAGTGCCGCCAATGCCGCCGATGGCAAGGGGTCGGCGTCGTGCGGACGCTGGAGTCGGACCGGGAAACGACCGCAGAGCAGTCGGGCGTAGAATCGCCTCAGTGCATCGCCGTCGATTGCAGCTACCAGTTCGGTGCGGGCCCTTTCGATGTGTTCCGGTAACATCGTGGGATCACCTGTCACCAGCGGGCAGTCATTGTCCGCGATGTCCAAGGCGTATTCGGGCTGCTGCCAACTGCCCTGGGAACGGCGGTCCCACCAGTCGCGATCGTCGTAGCGGGCAAGCTCCGGCAGCAGGATCAATGCCCCGACCACGCCCGGAACGGCATCGGGCGGTCTCCACTCGGTGACCTGCTTCTCGACCACAGCCAAGCGCCCGGCACTGTCCCTCGCCCGGCTGGGATAGACTGAGCAGGCCAGCCAGCGGTCCGGCAACCGGCGCCACAGGCCCCCCGTAACCGGCACGGATTCGTTGCCGATGCGCAATGCGCCGGCGAGCTCGGGGCAATCGGCCCCGAACCCCTTGCTACGGGCAATCCAACGGTAATCCGATACTTCCCCCTGGACCTTACCCCAGATCCCGCGCCGGCAGCCGGTGGTGGGACCGCCGGTGAAGTCCGCCAGGGCCGGCCAACGCAACGAGTCACTCATTGCTCGTTGTCCCCCAGCAACCAGACCAGGGGATCGATCAGATTGATGGGTTGGGCAAGGACGTTCGGGTGTGGTTCGAGCCTCTCGTCGTAAAACACCCCAGGCTCGACCGCCCCGTGCAGGATGCGCAGGCCGACGGCGGACAGGGCGAAGATCCGGTAGGTCTCGAAGTGGTGGTGAATCGCGTTGGAGATGGTTTGCCCGATGCTATTCGCAAGGAACTCCTCCGGCGCCTCGAGCGCACGCCGATACTCCTCGACACTGTGGATGAGCTCATCGCTCTTGGAGACACAAACGGCCAACCGCCGGGGATCCTTGTCCTCAGCGCGTATCTCCTGCATGAGCGTGAAGGCCCTCACGACCTCGGCGTCCTGCCTACCACGATCACGATTGGGGTCCAGCAACAGCATCAGGCCGTCGGCTGCGCTGAGACGCCTGGCGGTATCTCCGTCGAAGGCCTCAAACTCGGCGCCGGGACGATCCTCCATCGAAATGGTCGCCTGTCGACCGGTTTGCTCATCGGTCAGGCGATAGTCGAATTGCTGCCCGGAACCGGTGGGTTCGGGGAATCGGTTCTGTTGCAGGTGCTCCTCAATCCTCATCAATAGATTGCTCGTATCGGCGCCGGCGGGCGGACTGATCCGCCAGCGCGGATCGCCGCCATGCCGATGCTTCAGGAGCAGATAGGCCAGGTAGACGGTCTTGCCCGACGAGGATGCACCCCAGATCCGAAACTGACGGTCGGCGCTCACCGTGGGACCGATGCTTGATGGTGCCGTGGTCTGTTCCGATGCCGGCGGAGGTATCGACCGGCCGGATGGCTGCGCGGAGACCATCGTGGGGTCGTTGTTGGTCACCGCACGCACCAACGCGGCAGCGAGCTCCTGGGTTTCGGCGTCAGGGACCTGGACGGGAGACGGCAGCCGATCCGGGAGACAGTTGCCCAGACCCAGGAGGTGCCAGCGCACCGTGGCACGATCGTCAGCCTCCGTCAGACGCGCCTTATCGATATTGCGCGACGGCAACCGGGACAGCATCGAGAACCGGTCCGCGAGATCCCGGCTCAATGGTAACAAGAGCGCCGAGAATGCAGCCGGGGTAAGTGGGATCTCGGGCTCGGGCAGAACCACGTAATGCTGGCCCGCGAGGAGGTGCGCATAGACTTTGGTCAGGGCCTCCGGTTTCAGGGCCCGAGCCAACTCATGGCAGCCGGTCTCGATCCGCTCCATGAGTGCAAACTCGTCGACGAAGATGTCGTAGGATTCGGGATTCCGATCGCTGTCAGCAAGCTCCCGGACCTGGGGGAGCATAGCGAACGCCAATAGGGCGGCAGGCAACCGGCGCGGATTGCCGAATTCGAGCACCCGCCGCTGCAACCGGGCGGCGGATCCATTGCGCCCCCTGTCCGGCCGGCACAGTACCGCCAGGTGGGCGTCGTCCGTGCCGTGCCAGATCAGCGCCTCCTGTGGATCGTCCTCGTCCCCCAGATAGAGGACCTCGGCCCGTTGCCTGGCGCTGGCGTCGAAACCGGCGCTGGTCGCGACCCAACCGCTCCCCTCGGCCTCCTTGCTACCGCTCCAGTTGCCTTGTTCACAGCGCAACCGCCAACGGCGGCCGCGACTGAGTCCCTCCAGTGCCGGCCACAGGCGCCATTGTTGCTCATTCGACTTCATGGATCTGCAGTATCCTTTTTGAAGAACCACGGATGGACACAGATAAACACGGATTGTGATCGGTGTTTATCTGTGTCCATCCGTGGTTCTAATACAGGAAATAGTCTTCGTATCTTTACTATGCTGTGCCACTGCCGGTGTGATGGCGCTCGGCCAATTCCCTGACCCGTTGCCGCAGCTCCTGGCCGGGCATTTCCAACTGCCGATCCGGTTGCCGTAACCGGGAGGCGATACCCGATCCCTCGGCATCCGCGTTCCCCCGGTGCCGTATTGTCTCGAGGTCCCGCGCGAAATGATGGGCCGCCTCACGGCGGGCCTGGTGCTCCAGTGCCTGCAACAGCACATCGGCACGTCGGAGTTGCTCCCGGCGTGAATTGAGGGAGGCGCCGGCTGCCTCGACCTCCTTGGTCAACGCGGAAACCCGATCGTGGTGGAGGGACGACGCTGACTCGGGAAACTCCTCCGACAGGGTGCGTAGGCGCTCCCTGATATGGCGACGCAAATCGGTAATGGTTTTCTCGTCGCGTTCGCCACTGTCGATCTGGTGCTCGACCTGGCGCAACCGATGCCGCAGCTGTCGGGCCAACTCCAAGCGGTCGTCGAACCCTTCCGTTTCCAAGTCGCGTAGGGATTGCAACAGGTTGACCAGTAGCTCCTGATCGTCGGTACCCGGTCCACCACGAACGGGGCCATCAGTATGCTCCAGCAATTCCCTGCGCCGTGCGCACAGACGCTCGATCTGCTGTTCCAGCGCCTGCGATAACCGCTGGTGTGTCGGCTCCAGCCAAGGCAGTAGGGCCTCGGCCTCCTCCAGGGTGGACGGTGGTTTGTCGAGGCCACCGTCCAGCAGCTCGGCACCTTGGAGATCCAAGTCGTCATCCAGCACTGCACGGATTTCCCGCAAGCCGGCAAGCCGTTGCTCCAGACGGGCGCAACACTGGGAGATCAGATCCGGCTCGATCCCAGCCAAGGCGGCACGCTCGTGATCGAGGGTCTGGTAACCGACCTCGATGCTGGTCACCGAGCCGGGATTGATCTCGAGCAGTGGACGTAACGACTGGGGCGGCGTTACTCCCAACGCATTGGTAAGGGTATCGAGTCGCTTTGCTCGGCCGCGAATAGCGTTGCGATCCGCGGCCAGTCGCTCGGCCCGTTCAGAGGCCCGTGCGTGGAGGGCATCGATACGCTTGGCGAGATTGCGGTGCCGACCGAGCGTGTC
The DNA here is from genome assembly GCA_020443945.1 of Candidatus Thiosymbion ectosymbiont of Robbea hypermnestra. Classification (GTDB taxonomy): domain Bacteria; phylum Pseudomonadota; class Gammaproteobacteria; order Chromatiales; family Chromatiaceae; genus Thiosymbion; species Thiosymbion ectosymbiont_B. The sequence continues at coordinate 15,006 of JAIZWN010000055.1, forward strand.
GATGATCGCGTCGATTGGGGCGTCTTCCAAGATCGTACCCTCGGTGGCCTGGAATTCACGTTCCAGCGCCACGCGCTCGGCATCATCGGTTTCGTTCAACGGAAGCGATCGCACCTGGTCCGCGATCGCAGCAACTTCGCTACGCACCTGGCTACAAACGCCGAGCAACCGATGGATGTCGCCGCCAAGGGCATCGGCGAATTCCTGGTCGGCACGGCGGTAACGATGCAGCCAGTCTTCGAATAGATAGGGCGAGTCCGGCGTCTTCGCCAGTAGCGCCGTCATCTCACCGGCAAGACCGGGATTGATTTGTGGATCCCCGTATTGGTCGTAGATTTCCCGGCTGCGCGCGAGGCGCTCGCGCGCTCCGGCATAATCCTGCTCCGCCCGCTCGGTCAGCTCCCGCATCAGGGTCTCGGACCGCTCGAACAGCCCGTCGAAGACCTCGTCATCCTGGTTTCGCCAGTCCTCGGTCAGCCGCAGATAATCGCCGTGCAGGGATTGCAGCTCGCGCTGGTAGTGCGCGGATAGATTGCCGGCAGGTAGGTCGTCGTCTTCGGAGAGAACCCTGATCCATTCCTCAATCGCCAATATCCGCTGCTGGACTTCCTCGATACGTCCCGGCTTTGGCCGTTGCCGAAACTTCTCCAAGGGTTCCAATAGCCCGCGCAGCTCGTCCAGCAGTTCCCGGCTCGGGCCGGACTCGATGAATCGTCGCTGTAATCCCGGCAGTGCCTCTCGGAGGTCGCGGATACGTGCTTCGGCCCGGACGCTCTGCAGGTGTTCGTGGGCCTTGACGAACCGTTGGAAGAAGGCACGGTCGGTTTTCTGCCAGGCATCAAGGTCCTGGATTGAGTCGCGTCCGTGCCGATCACCGTCGGTCTCGGGTTCCCGGCAGCCGATGGCAGCAAGCGCGTTCTTGCGCTCGGCGCTACGGGTCGCGAACGCCCGGCGCAGCCCAGAGTCGGGAATTGCCTCCACCTCGGCGGCATGGACCTCCTCCGCCCGCAGGATCGGCGCGGCCTCTTGGCGCCGGGCCTGGAGTGCGTTCGCGCGGTCTTTCAGGCCCTGCATACGGCCATCGAAGTCGGTTCGTTCACGGGCCGTCACCGGCAAGGTCAGGGGACCCAGGCGAGCGTCGAGACCGGCCTGCAATCCCTTGGCGTCCTTGATTAGCCGCTGGGCCTCGCTCGGAAGCTCGCCGATGAGGCCCTCGAGGTCTTTCCTCAACGCCTTGAGCTTGATCTTGTTGCCTGTATCGAACATAAGTACATGACCCCAGAGGATGTTCTCAAACGAACCGCACCGAAGAACCACGGATAGACACGGATAAACAGGAATTACAATCTGTGTTTATCCGTGTCTGCCTCCGTGGTTCTAATACAAGTAAAAACCCTAGATTGAGAACGCCCCCTAGTGCCCCGTTTCACCTTATTTTTCGGGTAGTGCTGTGATCTATAGGATGATAGGACAGGCAAAGCCTAGCGTGGTCTCGCGCCCCATCCTACAGATT
>JAIZWN010000056.1 GCA_020443945.1 Candidatus Thiosymbion ectosymbiont of Robbea hypermnestra
GGTGGCTTGGTGTCTTTGTGTGATGTTCGACGTGACTCAGGTAGACACCTGATCACTTGAAAATTTACCACTACCCCTCGGTCGATTCAGACGACGACAGGTACATCTTGCCTGCCCTCGCCGATCCGAAGGTGGGGCGTCGATGTCGGGTTCCGGGGATTATCTCGGCGCGGATCGGGCCATTCCTGCGTGCCAAAGAGCCGATGGAGCGGCTCATGGTCCGCCGTGTAGTGGGACCAGGTGCTGCCCCAGTCGCCTGCCGACGCGACTTGAACCCGCTGAGTAAACCGAGTGATCGGCTGCGACGAGGCGGTGGCGGCAAACCCGCTCACGCTCCGAACAACCCGAGGGCGGGGATAAAAAGGGATGATTTCGGGAGGTTCCCTGGACAGCAGGAGACCCGGCATCCCGCATAACGCCAAGCCTGCGTTGCGGATGGCGCGCCCGGAGAGATTCGAACTCCCGACCACCTGGTTCGTAGCCAGGTACTCTATCCGGCTGAGCTACGGGCGCTGAGGGAAAAAAGTATGCGGCGGCGGCCGGTCCGAGTCAAGCTCGACGGAAGACGCGATGCAAAAGATGCTTCGCGCCTGGTGGGGAGCGCGGAAATCCACCGGGGGTGTTTGCGACATCTTTATCAGGCAACTGCCGTTGTTTCCGTCTTGCGCTATCATTCGGTTGCCCGCTCCCCCACGGGGAGTCGGGATCGAACGGCCTCGCCCCGGACGCGAGCCACCCGATTCCGGCCCGGCATTTCGGCGTCCCACCGATGCCTTGGATACGACGGGATACGACGGGATACGACGGGATACGACGGGATACGACGGGATGCGCCGGGATGCGCCGGGATGCGGAAGGTATCCACCCACAAACGAAATGACAGGAAGTGCTCGATGCGACCATCCCGACGCCGCGCGGACCAGTTGCGCCCGATCTCCTTTGTCCGTGGTTTCACCCGTCATGCCGAGGGGTCCGTCCTGGCGGCATTCGGCGATACCCGGGTGCTGTGTACGGCGAGCGTGGAAGAACGAGTGCCCGGTTTTCTGCGGGGCAGCGGCCGCGGCTGGGTCACCGCCGAATACGGCATGTTGCCGCGCGCCACCGGCGAGCGCACCCCGCGCGAGGCCGCCCGCGGAAGGCAGGGCGGCAGAACCCTGGAGATCCAGCGCCTGATTGGCCGTTCCATGCGCGCCGCGGTGGCCCTCCCGGTTTTAGGGGAACGTACCATTACCCTGGATTGCGACGTCATCCAAGCCGACGGCGGAACCCGCACCGCCGCCATCAGCGGCGCCTGGGTCGCCCTGCATGACGCGCTCCAGGGCTTGCTGAAACGGGGCAGCCTGCACGACGATCCGCTGCTCGCCCGGATCGCCGCCGTCTCCGTAGGAATCTACCAGGGGGAGCCGGTGCTCGATCTGGACTATGCGGAGGACAGCGCCGCCGAGACGGACATGAACCTGGTCATGGACGAGCAGGGGCGCTACGTGGAGATTCAGGGCACGGCGGAGGGCAAGACCTTCTCCCGTTCCGAGATGGGGGCCATGCTGGATTACGCGGAGGCCGGCATTCGAGAAATCCTGGCGCTACAGCGCGCGGCCCTGGCCGAACCGGCGCCTCGACCGGAACCGAGCGGAACAACGGAACCATGAGCGAAACCCATCGGGACAGCTCCATCGTCCTCGCCAGCAACAACGCCGGCAAGGTCCGGGAAATCGACGCGCTGCTCGCGGCCGCCCGGATTCGGGTCATCCCCCAGGACGCGCTCGGGGTGCCGGAAGTGGAAGAGACCGGCAAGACCTTTGTCGAGAATGCGATCCTCAAGGCCCGCAACGCGGCCCGCCACAGCGGCCTGGCGGCGATTGCCGACGATTCGGGGCTCGAGGTGGATGCCCTGAACGGGGCGCCGGGCATCTATTCCGCCCGCTTCGCCGGCAGCGGCGCATCCGACGAGGCGAACCTCGAAAAGCTGCTCGCGGTGCTGCGGGATATCCCCGAGGCAAAGCGGACCGCCCGCTTCCAGTGCCTGATAGTCTACATGCGTCACGGCGAAGACCCGACCCCCCTGATCTGCCAGGGTACCTGGGAGGGGCGCATCCTATTCGCCCCGCGGGGCGAGAACGGCTTCGGCTATGACCCCGTGTTCCATGTTCCGGGCGAGGGCTGTAGCTCGGCGGAGCTGCCCGCCGCGACCAAGAACCGGCTCAGCCACCGCGGCCAGGCATTGCGGGCCCTGGTGCATCGCCTCGGTGGCCTGGAGTAACCGGGATGCCTAGCGAGGCTTTGCCTTAAGACCACGAGTGCTCAACGCGAGCTGCATCGCAAACCCCCAATAGGACAGGATTTACAGGATTACACAGGATTTTTGTCGTTGCTGAATGTTCTACGCCCGATCACGCCCTGACCAAACCAGCAAGCGCCCTTCACAACAAA
>JAIZWN010000057.1 GCA_020443945.1 Candidatus Thiosymbion ectosymbiont of Robbea hypermnestra
GGTGGCTTGGTGTCTTTGTGTGATGTTCGACGTGACTCAGGTAGACACCTGATCACTTGAAAATTTACCACTACCCCCCACGGAGTGACCCTCGATGCAGGACCGACCCCAAAGCCGGAGCAAAACCATCGCGCTGGCCATCACCGGCGCCTCCGGCAGCCGGTACGGTCTGCGCCTGCTCCAGTGCCTCCTCGAATCCGGGGCGCGGGTCTATCTGATGATCTCCCAGGCCGGACAGCTCGTGCTCGAGACGGAGGCGGACCTGAAGGTTCCGGCGCGCCCCGCCGATGCCGAACGGTACTTCGGCGAACGCTTCGGGGGCCCTTCCGGCCAGCTCCGGGTCTTCGGCCGCCGACAGTGGACCGCCCCCGTGGCCAGCGGCACCAATCCACCGGACGCCATGGTGGTCTGCCCCTGCACCACGGGCACCCTGGCGGCCATCGCCTCCGGCCTGTGCCGGGATCTCATCGACCGGGCCGCGGACGTGGCCCTGAAGGAACGGCGCAAGCTGATCCTGGTGGTACGCGAGACCCCCTTCTCGATCATCCACCTGGAGAACATGCTGCGCCTGGCCCGGGCGGGGGCCCTCATCATGCCGGCCAATCCCGGCTTCTACTTCAAGCCACGGACGGTAGACGAGCTCGTAGACTTCATGGTCGCGCGCGTGCTGGACCATCTGGATATCCCCCACCGGTCACTGCCGCGTTGGGGGGATAGTTGAGAGGCCGTTAATAAAGGGCGTTCAGCATCTGGCTGCGGTAGCGCGCCACCAGATCGCTCTGCTCGCCGAGTAGGGCGAAGATCCGGAGCATGCCCTTGCGACCGGCGTCGTCTTCGTAGGCGCGATCCCTTTTCATCAGCGCGAGGAGCTGCTCCAGGGCGCCTTCGTAATCGCCGTGGACTACCCGATAGGCCGCGAGCCGATAACGGGCGTCGCTGTCCTTGGGGTCTGCCTCCAGCCTGGATCGGAGCGTCGCCTCCGGCGGCGAGTCGGCCTGGAGCGCCGCGAAGCCCACGCGCCCCTTCAGGCTTGTCGCCTCGGGGTCCTCGGCCAACTCCCGCGGCAGCCCATCGAGTATCTCTTGAGCGCCCCGGAGATCACCCGCCGCCGCCGCGATTCCCGCCTCGACCAGTCGGATACGGGCGTTCTCCGGATCCAGATCGCGCGCTTGGTCGATCAGCCGGGCCGCGCCCTCCGGGTCCCCGGTGCTCAGCAGCCTGTGGGCGCGCGCCAGGAGCTGGTCCGACTCGCGGGGCAGGTGGCGTTCCAGAAACTCGCGCACCTGGGGTTCGGGCAGGGCGCCCATGAACTGGTCCACCGGTCGCCCGTCCTTGAACAGCTGTACCGTCGGCAAGCTGCGAATGCCGTACTCGGCGGCGAGCGCCTGCTCCTCCTCGGTATTGACCTTGGCAACCAAGAGCTTGCCGCCGTAATCGTCCGCCAGGGACGCCAGTATGGGCATCAGCATACGGCAGGGCGCGCACCAATCGGCCCAGAAGTCCACCAGTACGGGACGCTCATGGGAGCCCTCGACCACAATGTGCCGGAAGCTTGCCGCCGTAACCGCAATGACATAGGGTGAATCCGCCATTACCTTCATTGCTCCTGAGTTGGAATCTTATTTCAAAGCCCGTAAATAGGTGTGCAATTGTCCGAATCAAGCCGGGGAGGCGCCCGGCAAGGGCACGGGCAGTGAGGAAGCGATAGCATGTGCATCCGTCTTGCCGGGCAAGCGGCCCAGATAGCCTTCGGTCGGCGTATCGCCGAGCATCTTCGTCCACCCTGCGTGATCTACCTGCGGGGCGATCTTGGAACCGGCAAGACCACCCTCGTGCGCGGCATTCTGCGCGGGTTCGGCCACACCGGCGCGGTCCGCAGCCCCACCTACACCCTGCTCGAACCCTACGAGTTCGGGACCATGCGTCTTTACCACCTGGACCTTTATCGACTCGGCGATCCGGAAGAGCTCGAATACCTGGGCCTGCGCGACCTGCTGGACGACCAGAGCCTGTTCCTCGTGGAATGGCCGGAGCGAGGCAAGGGTCTTTTGCCGGCGCCGGATCTGACGATCCGAATCGAACACGCGGGCGCGGCCCGCCGCCTGGATCTCACGGCCGATGGGCCGTGCGGCAGGGAGCTGACATCGCGTTTATGTGGTGCTTAGAGGGCATGGACGAATTGGCAGGTCCGCTGTGCGGGCCGCGTTGTGTCCGGGATTCAACGTAGAAACCTTCCCTTACGGGGTATCTACCTGGAAACAAGAGGTGGTCTCGGACGGCTCTTGGCGCTGCCGGTGCCACCGCACCGTCATTCCGGGTGGGACCCCGGAATCTGCCGCGGCCAGGGACGGCGACCCGAGGCCTCC
>JAIZWN010000058.1 GCA_020443945.1 Candidatus Thiosymbion ectosymbiont of Robbea hypermnestra
GAGCTTGAACACCCTTTTGCATCATAAACCTAGATGGCTATTGTACTCGAATAATATTCGGGCGGTACAACTCTAATGATTAAGAATTAACTATCTTACTCTATCACTTTGGTATTTACCACTACCTGGGTCCCTTTTTTATCCTTGTGGATCAGGTCGCCGTTTTCTATCAAGTCTTGTACCGTGGCAAGAGAAATCCGTCTTTCCTCCATGCGTCGTAACGCATGGTAAGTCAGATGTACGCGTTTCCCGAATCGACCGCTTTTCCAGGTATCCATGCCTCGGTTTTCCTGGTTACCGCGTCCGACCGCGGGACGGTTTGAACCCTTCAGGCGGATTTCAGCCGGCCGGCGATGTCCGATTTGGCCTGGGCCAGGATGGAGTCGCGGTCGATGCCGTCCAGGATGTCGCGGATGACCAGCTTGGGTCCCGCCTCCCCCCAGGATTTGCCCTGGGCCAGATAGGTTTCCGCCGCCTGGCCCACCACGTAGGTGGCATAGTAGGCGACGGCGCCTTGGGCGGTGCCGGTTACCAGGGTGGACAGGCCGCCGGTGCCCAACTTGAGGGCGGAGGATAGAAGGTGGATGCCCCAGACGGTCCCCATCAAGAGGGCCATCTGGGTGGCGATGGTCTTGACCAGGGTCCCGGCCTCGGCCTTGGAGAGCGGGAGCCCATAGAGCTTGGACAGGTGCACCACCATCCCCGCGTCGACGGCCGCGGCGGCCAACAGGTCCGCTATCGGGATGGGATTGAGCGCCACGGAAACGCCCTTGGTGATGCAGTAGGTGCGAATCAGCCGGACCCCCAGCTTGCGCTTGGCCTTCAGGATCCGCTGGCCTACCTTGTCGGCCAGGTCGCCGGCAAAGAGCGAGGCGTTGAGCGCCGCCAGGGTCTCCCCCTCCGCCTCCAGCAGCTCCCACAGGCGTTGCCGCAGGGCCGCCATGTCCGGCTCGCTCCGGCGCAGGGTCTCGGTCTCCCGGCCGGCCGCGTCCACCTGGATGACCGATTGCTCCGCGGGCCGGGCGCTGACGCAGACGATGTTGGCGGCGTCGATGTAGCCGTGGGTGTGCAGGGTCAGGGAGGCCAGAAGCTGCTCCCGCTCAGGCCGGGTGTAGCGGTCGATCTTGTTGAAGACCAGGATGATGGGGCGTTGCGCCCGGACCAGGATGCGCAGGGCGCGGATCTCGGTCTCCGTGAGGTCTCCGTCCACCACGAAGAGCACCAGGTCCGAGCGGGTAGCTACCTCATGGGCGAGCCGCTCGCGCTCGTCCCCCGCGACCTCGTTCAGACCCGGCGTATCGATCAGATAGACGCCGCCGGCGGGATAGGCCTCCCAGCGCCCCATGGCGCTGGCTCTGGTCTCGCCGTGCAGGGGGCTGGTGCTGAAGCGGTCCTCGCCGAGCAGGGCGTTCAGGAGCGCGGATTTGCCGACGCTCACGCGGCCGAAGGCGGCGACATGGAGGGCGCCCTGCTCCAGCTTTTCGAGCATGGCCTCCACCTGGCGGTAATCCTCGGCCAGGGACTCCCGCACCTCCGGCGGGATGCGCGGGTCGTCCACCAGCCCGCGCAGGCTCTCCCGCGCCAGGTCCAGATGGCCGCGATCAGCCGTTTGTCCCTGGGCGCTCTTGCGGGTGAGGTTCCTTGCGGATATCCAGGGCCAGCCTGGCAAAACGCCTTGCACGCGCCTCGAGATCTTCACTCAAGCTCTCCTCGAATACCTGTGCCGCCTGGGCCGGCCGCAGGGCGCCCCGTGATTCCAGGGACAAGGCCACCGCCTTGCCGAGGGCATCGAAGATCATACCGTAGGCCGCGGCATGGGTAATCCCGCCGGCCAGGGTCCCCAGACCGGGAAAGGCCTTGAGGGCATTCCCGGCCACGGCGAGCATGATGGTGGTGCTGCGCGCGACCCGCTTCTGTACCAGCTCCAAGAGCTTGTCCGTATCCATGCGGCGCACCGGGACTTCATACAGACCGGCCAGCTCCCTGACCATGCTCACCCCGAGATAGCCCTGGATCACCAGGTCCGAGCCCGGCGTGATGGCGGCCATGGCGCCGATCATCGCCTTCTTGGAATAGCTGCGGGTCAGCGCCTCGGCCCGCTCCCGGCGATGGGACAGCTCGGCCTCGTCGAGACGCTGGGCCACCAGCACGAAGACGCTGGTGTCACGCAGCTTCTCCAATACCTCCGGGTCCTCGTCCAGGTGGCGTTGCAGGGCCGACCGCAACGCCTCCACCTGGGGCGGTCGCTCCCGCACCACCCGCTCCTCGCGGCCATCCGGCAACACCCGCAGGACCTCGCGCTGGCCCCCGGCCTGCACCGCAACCAGGTCCACCCGCGCCGCTAAGTCCTTCCCCTCCTCTCCGTGCGTTTGCACCCGCTCGCGCAGGCGCGCCAAAAGCTGGTCCAGCTCCGCTTGGCGATAGCGGTCCGTCTTATTCAGGGCCACGATCACCGGCTTGCCCAGCGCCAACAGAGAACCCAGATCCGCGAACTGGGTACGGCTCAGATCCCCATCACAAACATAGACCACCAGATGCGCGCGCATGGCCTCCGCGCGCGCCGTCTCATCCAACCCCGCGCCCACCTCGTTGGTACCCGGCATATCGGTGAGCACCAACTCGTCGCCGCCGCGGCTGCGCCAATTGTAGGTCGCGATCTCCCGCGTGGTGCCGCCGGTGGCCCGGATCACCAGCTTCGCCTCCGGCAGCAGGGCCTTGATGAGAGAAGACTTGCCGCTACTGATCTCGCCGAAAAAGCCGACATGAATCCGACCGGCGTCCTTGCGCTGCTGGAACAGAGCCAGCTCGCGGCGCACCGCCGCGATATCCATCCCCGCCGCCTCGCCCCGCTCCAGACGCTGTTCCAACTCCCGGGGATCCACCGGTTGCGGCATCCGGGGCCGTGACGGCTGCCCTTGACGATCCAAGCGGGGCCGCAACAGACGCCACAAGGCAAAGCCACCCACCGCGCTGATGGCCAGAAAACCGCCGGCGTAAAAATAAAAAAACCAGGAAGGCCCTGCCCGCAAGCGCGTCCAGACATCGAACGCCGTATCCGTCAGAACCAGCAAGACCCACAGCAGGAGCAGCGTCAAGAGCGCCACCGCCAGGGCGAGCCCGACGCGAATCAGCTTGGCGAGTTGGAAATTGCGACCCATCGCAACACAGGCACCAGCGACCGGGAAGGCGCATTATACCCGCCGCGGAAGGCTCGTGCGGAACGGGGGCTTGCGCAATACCATTAAGGTCTCCTTAGGCTAAGCCGTCATTCCGGCAGGGAGTGCCGGAATCCAGCGCACAGGGATGTAAACATTCCCCTGATTTCAGGGCCTGTCGGCTCAGGCCATCCCTGTCAAATGGGCCGCATCGCCCGCACTCGATGGCATTGGGGGTGCCGTGCCCAACATCCGGCTGGCCGGTGGGCAAACCACCCGCCGGGAGGTACTCCTCATCGATGGGTACGCTTCGTGTCGCGCATCCGACAAGCCTGGAGCCTAGGGGCTAAAGAAGGATAGACTGACTCCTCCGTTTCGTAACCGTGAAAGGAAATCATCATGTCCTACCAGAATATCGATGCCTCGCTCCCGCACGGTTCAGGACCGTAGATACTCTGTTCCCCTGCAAGTCCGATGTGCCTCGTTTCACCTTATTTTTCGCTCTCAGCGCGGCGAGAAGCGGCCAGCCGCGAGGCGCGTGAGCGCAGGAATA
>JAIZWN010000059.1 GCA_020443945.1 Candidatus Thiosymbion ectosymbiont of Robbea hypermnestra
GAGCTTGAACACCCTTTTGCATCATAAACCTAGATGGCTATTGTACTCGAATAATATTCGGGCGGTACAACTCTAATCTTAACTGCGCCGAAACCCATCATCCACGGAAACCCCTGATGATGGGTTTCAGCGAGGGAAAAACCGCGCCAAAAACAACTACCTGAGCCCGCGCCTCTACCCATCCTACGCGCTTTGTGATCTGTGATTTTGAATCCGCAGATTACGCAGATTCCCGCCGATGAAAAAACGCAAATCGGTGAAAATCGGCGTAACCTGCGGAAAACATAAAGGGGTTAGGTCTTGACCTGTGTCTTCAAGGGTCACGGATCAAGACCTGACCCCATTCCCCGGGGACATCGGCTATTCCGGGAAGAATTCGTTGTCCATGGCCTGCTCGAAGGACCAGGGGCAGGTGGCGGGGAATGTGGTTTTTGATAAGCCGGTTTCCTTGGCGGCGCCGTTCACGGCATATTTGTAACCGCGTTGCATGGCCTGCGGCAGTCTGGCTTTAAGGCTCGGGTTGTCGTCGATATGGTCGGTCAATTCGGCGCGTTGTTCCTCGATACCGTAGCGCCAGCTATTCCCCCGATAGCCGGGCTGGTATTGCCATTTGAGCAAATGAATGAAAAGTATTTTCAATCGACTTTCGAGCTCGCGCCTCAGGTTTTTGCCCATATCTTCGATTTCTTCGGCGATATTGCCGACGTCGGATTGCACCAGCTTTCCCGCTCGCAGTAATTCCGCCTGTTGCCTGGTCCAGCCGTAAAAATCGGTCTCGTACAGGGATTCACCCATAACAATGCTCCTGGACGGGCCCGTGCGGGATGATGGTCAACCGCGGAAGGGACTTCGGAGAAGGCAAATTGGTAGTGCTGTGATCTATAGGATGATAGGACAGGCAAAGCCTAGCGTGGTCTCGCGCCCCATCCTACAGATTTT
>JAIZWN010000060.1 GCA_020443945.1 Candidatus Thiosymbion ectosymbiont of Robbea hypermnestra
GCCTTACCCATGACCCACGATCCCTTTGTGGCTTGGTGTCTTTGTGTGAGAATTGAGAACGCCCCCTAAGACACCACCGTGTACCGATCCCAGCAGGATGGGATATTATCCGCACGGTGACCCCGAGAACAGTGGAAGGGAAACCTCCGAACCACATGGTCAGGATATTTCAGTACAAAATGTCACATCGAGCGTACCATCGACAAGCCCTTGCTGGATAACGGATGTTTGCTCTGTAGTGAACACGAGCCCCATCATTGCCACCGACGCCTGGTGGCAGAATACCTGAATCGGCATTGGAATATCGATATCGAGGTCGTGCATCTGTTATGAGTATTCAGCAGACCCCAACCATATTGATCGCTTATCCGAGAGGTTTTTCTTGCTATGAGAAATTCGAGCGGAAGGTTTCGATGATCCTGTCTAATCTCTCGAATTTCCATCTTGCGTTCTTGACGGATTACAATGAATTCATCTCCAGATATGTTCTATCGGATACACGAGCGCATGACTCTCTCTCCCAACTGGATGAGGAGCATATCGAAGGTATCACCCATGCAATTATCTTCAGCGACGGAGAGTCATATGCGAATCTTATCGAGAAGACCGGGAAAACAGGCATAAAGTCGCGCGTAATCGATACAGCACTGACCAAGGTGGTCAACGTGGATAAAGAGGAAAGGCACGATGTCTATATTGGCCGAGGTTCCAAATGGGGAAATCCTTATGCCATAGGGTTCGATGGTGATCGCGACGAGGTTATCCGTAAATTCAAATATGATTTCGAACGGGATTTCCTGAGATTCAGCAGGAAAGATGTTCTTGAGATAAAGGGCAAGACACTCGGCTGTCACTGTAAGCCGGCGGTTTGTCATGGAGATGTTATCGCCGACTACCTCAATTCCCTGGATGATGGGAGATAATTCGTCTACCGGGTGCCTTGAAAAATCACCTGCCTGTCGGCGTGGCTATCGGATTTCGCATCGGGGCAACCGAACGATAAATCGAGAAACGGCATCGGGAGGCCAGGTCCTTCCTTGCGCCTTGCTTCCCCGCCTTGCGCGGGACGGGCGGCCGATGGAAAGGAAGGGCAACGGGGCCCGAGCCTGTGTACTCCGGTATCCACGAAACCCGTCGGTGGCGGGTATACTGAGCGCTTCTTCTTCCGGCACGAGTATTTTCGTTGCAATGCACTATCAGACCGACGACCTGCGCATCAGCGGCATCAAAGAGGTGGCCGCGCCCAAGACCCTGCTGGAGGAGCTTCCCATCGGCGAGCGAACGGCGCGGACGGTTTATCATGCGCGCCGGGATATCCGGCATATCCTGCAGGGCGAAGACGACCGGCTGCTGGTGGTGGTCGGACCCTGTTCGGTCCACGATCCCCAGGCGGCCATGGAGTATGCCGAGCGGCTGTGCGGTTTGCGCGACGAGCTCGAGCGGGACCTGCTGATCCTGATGCGGGTCTATTTCGAGAAGCCCCGCACCACGGTAGGCTGGAAGGGCCTGATCAACGACCCGGACCTGGACGGCAGCTTCGAGATCAACAAGGGATTACGCCTGGCCCGCAGGCTGCTGTTGAACCTGGCGGAGATGGGCATACCCGCGGGAACCGAGTTTCTGGACCTCATCAGCCCCCAGTATATCGCCGACCTGATCGGCTGGGGCGCCATCGGCGCCCGGACCACGGAGAGCCAGGGACATCGGGAGCTCGCCTCGGGCCTGTCCTGCCCCATCGGGTTCAAGAACGGCACCGCCGGCTCGGTGAAGGTCGCCATCGACGCCGTGCATGCCGCGGCCCGTCCTCATGTCTTCATGTCCCTGACCAAGGAGGGCAACTCGGCCATCTTCCGCACCCGTGGGAACGAGGATACCCATATCATCCTGCGCGGCGGCCACCGCCCGAACTATGACGCCGAGAGCGTCAACATCGTCTCGGAGAAGATCACCGCCTCGGGCCTCATGCCGAAGATCATGATCGACTTCAGCCACGCCAACAGCCGTAAGAACCCATCCAAGCAGATCCAGATCTGCCGGGACGTTGCCGGTCAGATCGGGCGTGGCGACAAGCGCCTCATCGGGGCCATGATCGAGAGCCACCTGGTCTCCGGCCGTCAGGATCTGGAGCCCGGCTCCGGGCTGATCTACGGGCAGAGCGTCACCGATGCCTGTGTCTCATGGGACGATACGGCGCCGATGCTCCGCGAGCTTGCCGAGGCCGCGGCATGCAGGCGCGGATGATCGGGCAGGGAAAACGGCGACCAGCGACCGACGGTCGTGCGAGCCGCGCGTTCACTGCGAACCTCCATGGGCGGCTTGAATTTTTCCGGGCGCTCTCTCATCATGCCTGCCGCCGGATCCCATTTCCCCATACCGTCCACTAAAGCCATCAGGAGGGATATCCAATGTCACTCGAAACACGCCGCGGCTTTCTCGCCGCTTCGGGAAAACTGCTCGTCGGCACGGTCGCGCTCGCCTCGGTCGGCGCGCGCGCAAGCGATGAACATCAATGTGAACATGAACATGAGCACGAGCATGGACACGGCGGCTCCGGGAAAGGGCGCCTGTTCGACGCCACGGCGGAGGGTATCTGCGGGACCTGTCAGTTCTGGGGCGGAATGCGCAAAATCTCCGACGATAAGAAGAAGGTGATCGCCCAGAGCATGGGCTGGTGTAACAACCCCGCCAGCCCCCATCATGGAATGCTGACAATGGCCGACCATGAGATGAACCCCATCGACATCTGGAAGAAGTGGTCCGCCCTGTGAGGGCGGAGGGGTGACGCAAGAGGTCATCCTGCTGGTTGCCCACGGCGCCAGGGACCCGGACAAGGCGGGCAACCGAGAGGCGGAGGAGTTCGCCGAGCGGTGGCGGAAGCGCCATCCGCGGGCCTTGATCCGCCTGTGCTGGCTCGAGCATGCCCCGGTGCTGTTGCAAGAGGGTCTGGAGCAGGCCGCCGCGGAGCTGGGCGCCGCGGGGGGGCGCCTGCTGGTGTTGCCCCTGATCCTGAATGCCGCCGGTCACGTCAAGCGGGATATCCCCCAGGCCATCGCGTCGGTTCAGGGGCACCATCCCGGCGTCGAGTTCCGCTACGGACGCCATCTGGGAACCACCGACCAGCTGCTGAAGGCCCTCCGCTACCGTCTGCACCAGGCCATGGTCGAGCTAGCGATGCCGGACCCCCGCACCACCGGCGTCGTGCTGCTGGCGCACGGCTCCTCGGACCTCGAGGCCACCGGGGAGATCGCCAAGATGGCCCACTGGCTCTACGGGACCACCCGGCACGAGCTGGTAATGCCCGCCTTTACCGACATCTGCTTCCCGCGGCTCGAACAGGTGGTGCAGCGCCTGGATCGGCTCGGCGCCAGCCAGATCATCGTGCTCCCCTACTATCTGTTTACCGGTCGGCTGATCGAGCGTATCGGGCGTCAGGTGGCGCGGCTCGCCGGACAGTATCCGAATCGGGCGATCGCGCGGGCGGGATACCTCGGCGATCATGAGCAGCTGCTCGACCTGCTCGACCTGCGTCTGCGCCAATGCCGGGAGAACAAGGCGCCTCCCACCCGCGATGACCAGGCCCCGACCGGGGTCGGCGCCAGGTTCTAATTAGGACAAGATTTTCCCTCTCGTTCCCACGCTCCGGCGTGGGAACGCAATCGGGCCGCTCCAGCGGCCAGGATTTCAAGACGCTGGA
>JAIZWN010000061.1 GCA_020443945.1 Candidatus Thiosymbion ectosymbiont of Robbea hypermnestra
GCCTTACCCATGACCCACGATCCCTTTGTGGCTTGGTGTCTTTGTGTGAGAATTGAGAACGCCCCCTAAGACACCACTCAATTGAGAACACCCCCTAGGAAACGACCACTGGCCGCCAGAAGGGAAGCGGTGCGCGTCCGGAATCTTCTCCGGCTACGACCGATTCCCAGGCTGTCTCGTCGGCCATCAGTGTCCGCAGGAGACGGTTGTTGAGGGCATGACCGGATTTGTGTCCGCGAAAGGCGCCGATCAGGGAATGGCCGAGCAGATAGAGGTCGCCGATGGCGTCGAGAATCTTATGCCTGACGAATTCGTCTTCGTAGCGCAGGCCTTCTTCGTTGAGCACCCGGTAGTCGTCCACCACGACGGCATTGTCCATGCTGCCGCCAAGGGCGAGGTTTCTCTGGCGTAATGCCTCGACTTCGCGCAGGAAACCGAACGTGCGCGCGCGACTGATTTCCTTGATGAAGGAGGTGGCGGAGAAATCCATACTGACCCTTTGCGCCCGCGACAGGAAGGCCGGATGATCGAAATCGATGGAGAAATCGATCCTGAACCCATCGTAGGGCTCGAACACGGCGCGCTTGTCCCCATCCTCCACGGTTACCCTGCGCTTGATGCGGATAAAACGCTTCGGCCGGTTCTGTTCCTCGATACCGGCCGATTGGATCAGGAATACGAAGGGCCCGGCGCTGCCGTCCATGATGGGGACCTCCGGTGCGCTTACATCGACGTAAGCGTTGTCTATCCCCAGGCCGGCGAAAGCGGAGAGCAGATGCTCCACGGTGGAGATGGAGGCGTCGCCGGCGACCAGGGTGGTCGACATTTTCGTGTCACCCACGTTTTCGGGACGGGCCGCGATTTCCACGGGCCGCGGCAGGTCGACGCGGCGAAAGACGATTCCGGTCTCCGGCGCGGCCGGACGTAACATCAGGCGGACCTTCTCGCCCGTATGTAACCCGATTCCGGTCGCCTGAATCACGTTTTTCAAGGTTCGCTGCCTGATCATCGCCGTGTCTCCCGCCGCAATCCATGGATTTCCCCAGGTTCCCTGGAGGCACCCCAGTTTCCTCTTGGCCGTCCGGTCGGAGGCCTCGAGGAACCGTCCGGTATTTCTCCGGTTAGGGTTTTCCCTCGATTTAATCAGGTGCGAAACATATTTGCAAGAAAATCTATTGATTTTCTTCGTAATCCTCTTTCATGGATTACCCGGATCGGGGCTGTCGCCATTCATTCTGCGAGTGAAACAATCCCTTACTCTTGCTTTTCGTCTCGCTGGATCAGCCGATTGCCGGCGCCGTCCGGCTCCCGCGCAAGCGCCGCCTTGAGCGTATCGCGTAGGGTGCGCAGGACCTTGATGCGGGCATAGGGTTTGTCGTCGCCCTCGACCAGGGTCCAGGCGGCGTACTCGGTGCTGGTATGGACCACCATCTCGTTGACCGCGGCCTTGTACTGGGGCCATTTCTCCCGGTTGCGCCAGTCCTCGTCCGTGATCTTGAAGCGCTTGTAGGGCACCTGTTCGCGGTCCTTGAAGCGGCGGAGCTGTTCTTCCTGGCTCACCTGGAGCCAGAACTTGAGCAGGATGGTTCCGCTCTCGGCCAGCTGCGCCTCGAACTGATTGATCTCGGCGTAGGCGCGGCGCCATTCGGCCT
The DNA here is from genome assembly GCA_020443945.1 of Candidatus Thiosymbion ectosymbiont of Robbea hypermnestra. Taxonomy (GTDB): domain Bacteria; phylum Pseudomonadota; class Gammaproteobacteria; order Chromatiales; family Chromatiaceae; genus Thiosymbion; species Thiosymbion ectosymbiont_B. The sequence continues at coordinate 1,653 of JAIZWN010000061.1, forward strand.
CGGTGGCAAACCCCTCGACCCGCTCCACCAGCACCCGCCCGTACCAGGAACGGTCGTAGATGGTGATGTAGCCGGCGCGGGGGATATGGCGCCAGAAGCGCCACAGGTAGTGGTAGGCCTGTTCCTCGTCGGTAGGGGCCGCGACGGGGATGGCGCGATAGAGGCGGGCGTCGATGGCGTTGGTGAAGCGGCGGATGGCGCCTCCCTTGCCACCGGCGTCGACCCCCTCGAAGACCAGCACCAGGGAGCGCTTCTTGTTGTAGGCCTCCCAGGCGAGCTCGTTGAGCGCCTGCTGCAAGGCGCGCAGCTCCGATTTATAGGTCTCCCGGTCGAGAGACAGGGACAAATCGAGCTGATCGAGCAGGGTGATCCGGGCGCTGGGGCCGTCCGGCAGCTCGAGGTGGCCGGGGGTAGGAGGGGCTTCCGTGGCCGGCGGCTGGCTGAGACGGGTCTTGACGGCATGCAGCAGGGTCTTGCCGACGGTGAGGTCCCGGTAGCGCCGATCCTGTGCCTCGATCAGGTACCAGGGCGAGATCCCGCGGTCGGTATGCCGGATGATGCGCTCGGCGACGTGCTCGTATTCCTGATAATGCTCATGAAACCGGCCCTTCTTCGGCAGCATTTTCCAGCGGCTGCGGTCATCCCGGGACAGCTCCCGCAGACGGGTCTTCTGGTCTTGCTCGGAGAGGTGGAACCAGAACTTGACGATCAGGGCGCCGTCGTTGATGAGCATGCGCTCGAAGTCCACGATGCGATTGAGCTCGGCATCCAACTCGGCATCCTTGCACAGCTCCCGGAACCGCTGCTCGAGCGGGGCCTGATACCAACCGCCGAACAGGATAGCCAGCTTCCCCCGGCCGGGAATGGCGTTCCAGAACCGCCAGTAGCGCGGTCGTTGGCGCTCCTCGTCGGTCTCGTCCCAGAAGGCGAAGGTCCGCACGCCGCGGGCATCCAGCCACTCGTTGAGGCGGTTGACCACCTCCCCCTTCCCCGCCCCCTCGACGCCCGAGATGAGAACAATCACCGGGATGTCGGTCTGCAAGAGCTCGCGTTGCACCTCCAGGAGCTGGGTGCGCAACGCCTCCTGCTGGGTCTTGAAGGATTCTTTGTCGACCGTGCGTCCGACCTTGGTTGCCTCGAACATGCGCTTGACGCCTTGGAAATCAGGATTGCACGATTTTATGGTAACAGATGGGGCCTATATACCTGACTCGCCATTGACACCCCCTGTTTCGGGACTTGACTAGCCAAGGGCGCACTGGTACTCTTCCTCC
>JAIZWN010000062.1 GCA_020443945.1 Candidatus Thiosymbion ectosymbiont of Robbea hypermnestra
GGCCGCTCCAGCGGCCAGGATTTCAAGACGCTGGAGCGTCTGGAATTGCTCCCACGCTGGAGCGTGGGAGCCAGAGACGGATAAACACGGATTGTGATCTGTGTTTATCCGTGTTTATCCGTGGTTCAAAGAATTTGCGGTGGTGTCTTAGATTTGTGGTTTCCGGGATTTGGCGTAGAGACTTTCCCTTACCATCATGGTTGTCTGCGGATTCAGGCATCACAGATCACAAAACTACGACACTACCTGTTTTCAGGGGGCCTCTCAATAGACCAGCTCGACGCGCCGGTTCAGGGCCCAGGCGGACTCGCCATGATCCGGGGCCACGGGACGCTCCTCGCCGTAGCTCATGGTCCGCAGCCGGCCGGGCGGCACTCCCTCGGCGCGCAGGAAATCGCGCACGGCGCCCGCGCGGTAGTAGCCGAGGGCCAGATTGTATTCCCGGGTGCCATGCTCGTCGGTATGGCCGTCCAGGGTCACCCGGGCGGCGGGGGCCGAGGACAGATAGGCGGCATGGGCGCGGAGGGTGGCAAGGAACTGGGGCTGGATGTCGCTGCTGTCGTACTCGAAGTAGATGACGCGCCGGGAGAGGAGGCTCGCGGGATCATTCAGGTCCACCGATCCGTATCCGCCCCGATCCGGGCGGGATGAGGTATCGCCGGGCCAGACGGCGACGGGTCCGCCGACGACGGTCTGCGGCGGTTTCGGCCTGCCGAGCGGTCGGCTGGGACAGGCGGTCAACAGGAGGATTGCCGCCAGTGCGATCAGCACGGCGCCCCACCGCGCCTGATTTCGCGGGTAACCCGCGTAGGCTGTGGTGCGTGAGACGAACCGCGTCGATGTGAATCGCATGCAGTCGATGCGGTTCGCTATGCTCGCTGCCCGGCCTGCGGGGGATATCCGGTCACGGAAGGTCTGGTTCAGATTCGTCGCCATAATGCCTCACCACCGTCCGCGCCCGAGCAGGGCGCCCTGAAAGATCCGAGGCGCCCGTGCAGGCCAGGGATGTCCCGCCATTTTTCAAGGTTCCCGGAATACATACCGATGGGCCCTGACCGACTATTCTTCGCCGTTTCCCGCCTTCAGGATAGACGGCCAGGATAGACGGCCTGCTCGATCAAATCGACCTCCCTGTCGAACCTCTCATCGATGGAAAGAAATTTCCGCCTGGCGCATCCGGCCGCATTCGCCCGGATCCGTTGCGCGCCGTCCTTGTTCCGCAGGAGCTCCTCGATAACCGTGGCGGCCTCGCTTTCGTCATTGACGAGAAAGCCGTTGACCGCATGGATCAAATAGTCGTCCAGGGAGCCGTCGTTCAGACCGATTACCACCGAACCTACGGAAAATATTTCATAAAAAACATTGCTCAGATTGGACATATCATACATCGACGGATTAGCCACGGCCTTGTATGCGTATGCCTTCAAGTCATCCTGCTTTATGGGCCCCAGGAAGTGGACATAGTCCGCCAAATCATACTTGCGTACCAGCTCCCTGATCTTCTGGTAGTAACTTTGCGACTGTATTCCCCCCGCGAAATAGAGATGAAGAGGGCATTTTCGGCCGTGCAGATGGTGGAGGATCTTCAGGATGCGATCCTGTCGTTTCCAATGATCGAATCTCGCGGCAAAGAAGATATATTCATGCTGCGGGAGTTCGAGGCTGGGCGCTATCTCCTCGATCGTTTTGAATTCGATGCCGGTTTTCCAGAAGTAATACCGGTATTTCTCTTTTCTGGGTTTCCACTTCTCATAGACCAGATCCCCCCTCGTGGCGTCGTCCGTCATGATAAAAAATTCCTTTTTCAATTTGAAGGTGAGAAACTCCGCCGGCCTCCTGATTGCCGTCCGGATAACGCCGTGCCGCTTGAAATCGTGATACAGCATGGTTCCCATCGACCGTATTCCGCACGGAACCCCGCGTATGTTAGCCACGATGTTTCCCGCCAATCCTTCATAAAAGGCCATGCCGTAGACAAAATCGTAGGAATTTTCGCTGATCGCCCGGTTCACGAAATAAATGAGCTTGATAAATCTTTTGAGGCGTCTGAAAAGCCTCCCGTACCAGGGGGCCTCCGAATAGGGGTCATAGATATTCGCGTAGATGTTATCCGCGCTGAACCAATCCACCCTGATATCGGGTTTTTGGTCGAAGTTCGATGCCAGAATGAAATCCACCCGATGGCCCCTCTTGACCAATTTGCGCCATGGGTGGAAAACCCCTGGGGCATGGGTGATCTCATCCTCTTTCTTGCCGGAAAGGATATCCTTTACCGGACCTGGCATCCCCGCGACATATAGGATCTTCATGGGTAGTGGTTAAATTCATAGTGGCATGGTTGTGCGACTTAACGATTCGATCCCCACTGCTTTTGCCATCCCTGGCGC
>JAIZWN010000063.1 GCA_020443945.1 Candidatus Thiosymbion ectosymbiont of Robbea hypermnestra
AACGGGCGCCTTACCCATGACCCACGATCCCTTTGTGGCTTGGTGTCTTTGTGTGAGAATTGAGAACGCCCCCTAGATTTGTGGTTTCCGGGATTTGGCGTAGAGACCTTCCCTCACCGTCATGGTTGTCCGCAGATTACGCCGATTTTCACGGATTGCGGAATGTCCCGTCAGCCACTGGAACCGCCGGCCTCCGGCCGACACTCCAACAGACGTTGTCGATCGGCCAGATCCTTCTCCCGCTGCCGAACCCGCCGCTTATAGCTTGCCTGGTTCTTGGTGCAAATCAGCGTATAGGGACGGCCGCGCTTGTCGGTAGTGCAGTCGAGATCACAGTCATCGCGCCGGATGCTCTGCTCGACATGCTCGCGGAGATGCTGGCCCGCCTTCATATGCCAGACCGATTCGCTGGGCGAGTCGAGAAAGCGGACGAGGTTGCGGCAGTTGGGGCAATTGCAGTGGAGATTCGATGGGCGCCGCCAGTCCGGCGGCGGTTCCAGCGGCTCGGCGATGCGCCGCTCCAGATGGGCCAACACCGCATCACAGAGGCCGACACCGGATGCAAGGGATTGCTTCCTATCCGTGAGCATCAGGGCGGCGGGCGCGAGGATCGCGTCTATCGGGTAATGGTCGCTATCGGCAAGGAAAGCCGCCACGGTTTGAGTCGCCAGCTCCGGGTCGATCAGCCCGAGCGCCGTCAAGGTATCGGCGACCAGCTCCGGTGACGGCTTCTCCCGCCGCCAGCGTAGCGAGGGCGGCAGATCGCCGGATTGCTCCTGCACGCCAGGCAATACCGCCAGCAGCGCCAGCGCGGGCGGGCGCAGGGTCTTCGCATCCACCACCGGCGCTGTCGCGCAACGGGCCAGCAGCGCGGCGCAGGTGACTGGTTGCAGCCGGGCATTGCCGACGACGACCGCAGTGAGGAGGTCACCGGCTTGGGCCGCGGGCAATCCGGCAAGCACCTCGGCCAGCGCGGCATTATCCGCCTGGCCGTAGGCCCCGGCGGCGACGTGCCCGGCGATGAAGACAGCCGAGGCATCGCGGTCACCGAGCCGGCCCAAGGCGCCGAGCAGCGCCGTACTATGGCCGTTCTCGCTCGCCCGGCGGCTGACCCAATCCTCCGTGGGCCAAGCATCGCGGATCGCCAGCGCCAGTGCATGGGCCTGCTGCCAGGCATCGTCGTTCGGCTCCGCTCCGGCCCGCTGCCACTGGTCCATGAGACGGGCGAGATAAGGCATGCTGACGGCCAGACCGCCGCTGGCGATCACCGCCGGGAGATGGGCGCGGGGCCAGAGCACAAGGGCGGCGCACCGATAGAGACGTTTATAAGAGGCGCCCTCGTTGCCGGTGGCCTCCTCGAAGTCGGGCTCGATGTCCTCGAAACCCGCGAAGGCGTCGGGCGGGCTGGTCTCGTCGGCCTCGAAGAAGAGATCGCCAATGTCCGTACTGCCGCCGTCCGGCAGGCGCCAATGCTGGATGAGCCGGCCCTCCTCGCAGGCCTCCACGATCTCGAATCCTGCCGGCCCATCGCCCCAGTAGCCGCCGCCCGTAATCTCCGCGATGCCGCTCTCGTAGACCGTCACCAGGCCGAGCCGCAGGTCGCAGTCGGTGGCCTGCGCCGCCTCGAGCAGGGCGCCGGCGACACCGGCGTCGGCGCCCTTCAGGGTCCGGAAGCCCAGCTCCGCCTCCGTGTAGGCATGCTCCAGCGGGTACACCAGCTTGTGCGGTCGGTCTTGCCAGCCGCGGAGCAGTCGGGTCAAGGTATCCTGCACGCGGTCCCGGTCGGGTGGCCGCGGCAGGGGCTCGCCTTCGGGACGGATCAGGTTATAGACCAGGGCCAGCCGGCAACCGGAAGCGACCGGCAACACCTCGTGCCGGCAGTCGGCATAAAAGGCCGCATAGGCCATCTCGGACGGTTCCTCGCGGCGCAGATCGAGACGCGCCTCGCGGCCCTTGTGGCGGATGACCAGCTCGCCGCCACAATAGGGCGACGGCAGCACCACGACCAGGGTCGCGAACATACCCGGCGCCTTCTCGGTGTCGCGATGGGGCACAAAGAAGCTCCCCTCGTCGTAGATCAGCAGCTTATAGAACTCGGCCGCGACCCGACCGGCGACGCCCAGACCCGTGGCCGCCTGCCGCACGATTCGGCCCAAGTCCTTCTCCCAACGCCGGCCGCCGATACGCACCCGCGCGGCATCGACCTGCCAGGTGCGGCGCACATCGGTATCCACCAGGGTCTCACCGCCGCGGCCGTAGGGGGCCTGCTCGGCGGCGGCGACCAGCTGCTCCGCCTGGACCGGCAGTAGCGGCAAGGCAATCTGGCCTATGCCGTCCACCTCCAGCCGGAACGGATGCATATCCAGCGTGCCGCTGGCGTAATAGTCGCCGGGGCTTTGGGCCTCGGACAAAGCGCCGGCAAGGGCTGCGGACAAATCGGTCATGGGAATCGAGGGCTGCGCTGGCGGTTTGAGTATGAGAATACTCTCACGAATCCTCCGCGCCCGCTCGGATAATCAATCATCGGAGACGGGCATCCGTTGATCGGTTCCAGACCCTCGATCATACTGAACCCTTCGGAAAACACCCGCGCGTCCCTGCGCCTAGGGGGTGTTCTCAATTCTCACACAAAGACACCAAGCCACAAAGGGATCGTGGGTCATGGGTAAGGCGCCGGTT
>JAIZWN010000064.1 GCA_020443945.1 Candidatus Thiosymbion ectosymbiont of Robbea hypermnestra
AACGGGCGCCTTACCCATGACCCACGATCCCTTTGTGGCTTGGTGTCTTTGTGTGAGAATTGAGAACGCCCCCTAGAACACTACCCAGGATTTGTACGCGGCTGGATCAGCGGAAGGACCAGACCAGCGCCACGGTCAGCAGCAGCAGGACGAATGCCTGCACGCGGTAGTCCCGCCACCCGGGTTGCGGCTCTTCCGGCCGCGCCATCGCCCGGGTCCAGACGGTCCGCGGCGCGGGCTCCCACCCCGAACCCCCGAGTCCCGCTACCGTCAGGATCAGGAGGCTGATCCCGAAAAGCAGTCCCGCGACCAGCGTGAAGTGCAGGTTCAGCAGACCGAGCTGGTTCGATGCGAACAGGACCAGCGACAGGCCGTGGCCCCCGATCAGGGTGGCCAGGGCCGCTCCCGGTCCCGGCCGCCGCCAGAGGGAGCCGACCAGGAAGAGGGCGGCGACCGGCGGCACCAGGTAGGCGAGGGCCGTCTGGAGGTAGTGGAAGAGGCCCTGGAAGCTGTCGATCAGGGGCGCTATCGAGGCGGACAGGAGCATGAAGAGCAGGATGGCCCCGCGCCCGATCCAGCCCAACTGACGGGGGGTCAGCTCCGGGCGGGAGGGCTTGATGAAGTCCAGCGTCAGGAGGGCGGAGGCGGCGTTCAGGGTGGAGTCGATGCTCGACATGAGCGCCGCGACCAGGGCCGCCAGCACCAGTCCGCGTATTCCGGTGGGCAGCAGCTCGCTGATCAGCGCGGGGAAGACCTGGTCGCCCTGGGCGAGGGGCGGCAGGATGGCGATTGCCATCACCCCCGGCAGCACCATGATGAGCAATACCGGCAGCTTGAGCAGACCGGCGAGCAGGGCGCCCCGGCGGGCGTCCGCCAGGCTGCGGGCGCCGAGCACCCGTTGCACGATGAACTGGTTGGTGCACCAGAAGTAGAAGCCGAGGACCGGCACCCCCACCAGGGTGCCGAGCCAGGGCAGGTTGGGGTCCGTAAGGGGCAGGAAGAGCTCGAGCTGGCCCGGTTCGGCGGCGGCCACCACCCGCGACCAGTCGAAGTCGATGGCGGCAAAGGCCAGAAAGGTCACGAGACAGGCCCCGATCAGGAGGATGACGGCCTGCAGGACATCCGTATAGACCACCGCGGCGAGTCCGCCGGCGGCCGTGTAGGCCGCCGCGATGGCGGCCAGCAGCAGGGCCCCCGAGAAGAGGTCGAGGCCGGGGAAAAAGCCGGTGAGGACCAGCGCGCCGGCAAACAGGGTCCCGGCCGTGTCCACGACGATGTTGGAGACCAGGGTGAGGACCGAGAAGTAGCGGCGCACGCGGCGGTCGAAGCGCCGCTCCAGATACTCGGGTACGGTGCCGATGCGCCCGCGCAGGTACAGAGGGATCAGCAGGATGGCGAAGACGATCAGAATGGGGGCCGCCATCCACTCGTAGTTGGCGACCGCGATGCCCCAGGTGTAGGCCGCGCCCGCCAGACCGATGAGGGTGGTGGAGGAGATGTTCGAGGCGAACAGGGAGAACCCGATGGGCAGCCAACCCAGGCGCCGCCCGGCCAGGAACAGGTCATCGGCGTCGTGGGTGCGGCGGGCGAGATAAAAGCCGATGGCGAAGACGATGGCGAAGTAGATGCCGATAACAAAGAAATCGGCGCCGGCGAGGGTGAGTTGCTGCATGTTCCAGTATCCTGTTTTACCTTAATTCTTGTTTCGGTAGTGGGTAAATCCTGCGTGATGTTCAACGTTTGTTCTCACACAAAGCCACCAAGACACAAAGAATTCTTCCCTGCCGTCGCTGATCGTCCGTGAGATTTTCATCGCAGACTCTAAAGACCATGTTCGTTTCCCTTTCACCCTTGTCTCTCTTGGTGGCTTGGTGTCTTT
>JAIZWN010000065.1 GCA_020443945.1 Candidatus Thiosymbion ectosymbiont of Robbea hypermnestra
AACGGGCGCCTTACCCATGACCCACGATCCCTTTGTGGCTTGGTGTCTTTGTGTGAGAATTGAGAACGCCCCCTAGAGCGCGGGGTTCGTAGCTTTCGTCCCGGCGGCGGGTATAATTCGCGGATCACCCATCCGATAGCCCAGGAGGAGCTACCCATGTCCATCAAGGTTTACTATGACAAAGACGCCGATCTCTCCCTGATCCGGGGCAAGCAGGTCGCCATCATCGGCTATGGCTCGCAGGGCCACGCCCACGCCAACAACCTCAAGGACTCCGGGGTCTCGGTGGTCGTGGGGCTGCGTCCCGACTCTGCGTCAAACGCCAAGGCCACCGAGGCCGGGCTCGAGGTCCGACCCGTCGAGGATGCGGTCAAGAACGCCGATCTGGTCATGGTCCTGGCCCCGGACGAGCACCAGGCCAGGCTCTACCGGGAGCAGATCGAGCCCAATATCAAGCAGGGCGCCGCTCTGGCCTTCGCCCACGGCTTCAATATCCACTTCGGCCAGATCGAGCCTCGCAAGGACCTGGACGTCATCATGATCGCGCCCAAGGGACCGGGACATCTGGTGCGCTCCACCTATACCCAAAGCGGCGGCGTGCCCTGCCTGATCGCCGTCTTCCAGGACGCCGGCGGCCGGGCCCGGGACCTCGCCCTGTCCTACGCCTCGGCCAACGGCGGCGGCCGCGTGGGCATCATCGAGACGACCTTCCAGGAGGAATGCGAGACCGACCTGTTCGGCGAGCAGGCCGTGCTCTGCGGGGGCCTGACCGCCCTGATCCAGAACGGCTTCGAGACCCTGGTCGAGGCCGGCTATGCCCCGGAGATGGCCTACTTCGAGTGCCTCCACGAGGTCAAGCTCATCGTCGACCTCATCTACGAGGGCGGCATCGCCAACATGCGCTACTCCATCTCCAATACCGCCGAATACGGCGACCTCACCCGCGGTCCGCGCATCATCACCGCCGAGACCAAGGCCGAGATGAAACGCATCCTGAAGGACATCCAGTCCGGCGAATTTGCCAGGGAATTCATCCTGGAAAACCAGGCCGGCGCCCCCAAAATGAAGGCCCTGCGCCGCTTGGGCAAGGAACATCCGGTCGAGGCCGTCGGCGCGCAGCTGCGCGAGATGATGCCTTGGCTGCGCGAGAAACAGCTGGTGGACAAAAGCAAAAACTGAGCGCGCCCTCACCGGCCGTCAATCAGCCAAGGCGTGTGGGATGGCTTCATCCGGCGGATTGGTTTTCAGGGGGCCTTGAAAAATGGCGGGGCATCTCTGCCCCGCGCGGGCACCTCAGAATTTTTGGTAGTGGGTAAATCCTGTGTGATGTTCAACGTTTGTTCTCACACCAAGCCACAAAGACACGAAGAATTTTTCCCTGCCGTCGCTGAATCATCCGCGCGAGTTTCATCGCAGGCTCTAAAAACCATGGTCGTTTCCCTTTCACCCTGGTCTCTCTTGGTGGCTTGGTGTCTTTGTGTGATGTTCGACGTGACTCAGGTAGACACCTGATCACTTGAAAATTTACCACTACCC
>JAIZWN010000066.1 GCA_020443945.1 Candidatus Thiosymbion ectosymbiont of Robbea hypermnestra
ACAAATCTTGTTCATCCTGAAAATCCTGTTGATCCTGTACGATTGGAAGACCGCACGAACCACGCAGAATGGCTCGACCTGTCAGCGGTGGTGCCGTAACTTTGTTCTCCTTGGCGATATATACTGAATCCCGGAAACAACAAAGTTAGAACACTACCTCCCAACGAAAGGAGTCGTAACAGCCCGTGCCATCTTCGATTTCACCCTATTTCCCACTCCCTGCCGGCGGACAGACGCGCCCGGGCCGGCGGCTATCGGGCGGCGATCACTCGGTTGCTGAAAGATACGGAGGTCGATGAATGATTGTCGATCGCGCCCAGGAATACCTGATCGGCCTGGTGCGGGAGCTGTGCAAGCTCCCGCACGAAACAGAGTGGGTGGAATTCAAGCACAACCAGGCCAAGCCGGAGGAGATCGGCGAATACCTGTCCGCCCTGTCCAATGCCGCGGCACTCTCGGGCAAGGTCAATGCCTACATGGTCTGGGGTATCGACGACAAGACCCATGAGGTTATCGGCACCCGATTCGAGCCGGGGACGACCAAGATAGGCAAAGAGGAGCTGGAAAACTGGCTGCTGCGGCTACTGACCCCCAAGATCGACTTCCGTTTCTTCTCGTTCGCAATCGAGACCAGGCCGGTGGTTCTGTTGGAGATCGGGGCCGCCTTCCGGCACCCGGTGCGCTTCAAACAGCAGGAGTTCATCCGTGTCGGTTCTTATAAGAAAAAGCTGAAGGACCATCCGGAAAAGGAGCGCACCCTCTGGCGGGCATTCGACCAGATTCCCTTCGAAGAGGGCATTGCCGCGGAGCAGATCTCCGGTGAAGAGGTCCTGAAACGACTCGACTACCCCGCCTATTTCGAGCTGCTGGAGCTGCCGCTGCCGGATGGGCGGGCCCGCATTCTCGATATCCTCGCCAGTGACGAGTTGATCCATCCCTGCTCGGCCGGTGGCTGGGATGTGACCAGTCTCGGGGCCATCCTGTTCGCAAAGAGGCTGGAGGACTTCCCTCGTCTGAAGCGCAAGGCGGTACGGGTGGTCCACTACGCAGGCCGAGGCCGACTGGAAACCCTGCGGGAACAGATTATCGGCGGTGGTTACGCAAGTGGTTTCGAGGATTTGGTCGATTTCATCATGACCCTGGTACCGACCAATGAGTCCATCGAGCAGGCGTTACGCCGGACAGCCCCTATGCTTCCCGGTCTCGCGGTGCGGGAGCTGGTGGCCAACGCCTTAATCCACCAGGACCTGTTCGTGACCGGCGCCGGCCCAATGGTCGAGCTCTTCGACGATCGGATGGAGATCACCAATCCGGGTGAGCCTTTGGTGGATACCCAACGCTTTGTCGATACCCCGCCGAAATCCCGGAATGAGGCGTTGGCCTCTCTGATGCGCCGTTTTCGCATCTGTGAGGAACGGGGGAGCGGAATCGACAAGGTGATTGCCGAGATCGAGGCTTATCAGCTACCCGCCCCCTTCTTCGAGGCCCCGGAGGGGTTCACGCGGGCGGTGCTCTTTGCCCACCGGCCGCTGAGTAAGATGGACAAGGCGGATCGGGTAAGGGCCTGCTACCTCCACGCCTGCCTGAAATGGGTGACGCGGGATTACCTGACCAACGCCTCGCTGAGAGAGCGGTTCGGGGTGGCGGAGAAAAACAAGGCGACGGTTTCCCGATACATCCGCGAGGCGGTCGACGCGGGCAAAATCAAACCGTTCGACAAAGACGCACCCAAGAGACTTATGAAATACATCCCCTTCTGGGCGTAGCTTCCAGTACCCGGTTTCACTGTAATTTTCATATTGCGTAGGGAACGGCCGACGTGGCGTTGCGCGGGCCATTCGGAACGCCACAGAGGGCGTTCCCTACGAATATGCAAAATAAGGTGACATGGGGTACTCGCCCCGGCAGATTTCGGCACGCCTTGCCGGAATGACGGTGAGGTTTGAACGCTTACGCGATTCCCCCGATCACTACCCAATCGACCACTACCGAATTTCACGGCCCCCGCTCACCGGGTGGTGTTGTAATTTTGTTGTCTCTGGGTATATACGCCGAATCCCGCAAACAACCAAAACAGGTTACGGTTTTGTCGGCACGCGCGTCGCAATCTGCTAATAGGACAGGATTAACAGGATTTTCAGGATTAACAAGATTATTTTTTGTGGGTTCTGAACGTTCGCCGCACGGCGACACTGTGTCCAAATTGACCCGTAGTCCGCTGTCGATTCCCGTTGCGACCAAGTCATTGACCCACGGAATTTCCGCCGCTCGCGGAACCGTTTCAAGCGCTTTGAACTCACGGATGTTCGCTGTTCTTGGTCCGTAGATTACCCACCGTAAAAAAATCCTGAAAATCTAAGAAAATCCTGTTAATCCTGTACGATTGGAAGACAGCACGAACCACGCAGAATGGCTCGACCTGAATTTCAAGGTGCCCTTTGGCTGAATAGGACGAAATCGGTTATCGGATCGGTTCAGGCGAGCAGGTGGCTGACCAGGCCATCGGCCAGCTTGGGCTCGAACCAGGTGGATTTGGGGGGCATCACCTCTCCTGCGTCCGCTACCGCCATCAGATCCTCCATCCGCGTCGGGTAGAGGGAGAAGGCAACCGCCATGTCGCCCGCATCCACCTGTTCGGCGAGCCAGTCGAGGCCGCGGCTGCCGCCGACGAAGCCGATGCGGTCGTCCCGCCGTGGGTCCCGGATGTCGAGCAGGGGCGCGATCAGGTTGTCCTGCAGCAGGCTCACGTCCAGCCGGTCCACCGGGTCGTCGGGAATCCGCCGGGCGTCCAGGGTGAGGCGGTACCAACTACTGGCCAGATACATACCAAATTCCCCGTGGCGGGCCGGTTTGACGGGCTCGGGGCTCGGCTCCACCCGGAAGGGAATGCGGAGCCTGTCCAGAAAGGCAGCGGCGTCGAGCCCATGGAGATCCCTGACCACCCGGTTGTAGTCCAGGATCTGCATCCGGTTGTGGGGAAAAATGACGCTCAAAAAATAATTGTAGGGCTCATCTCCCCTGTGGCTCGGATTGGCGGCCTTGCGGGCCGCGGCCACCCGGGCCGCCGCGGCGGAACGGTGATGGCCGTCCGCCACATACAGGCTATCGAGCCGCTCGAAGGCCCCGGAGAGCCGGTCGCCGGTCGCGCCGTCGGCTATCACCCAGAGCTCGTGGCGCACGCCATCCCGTGCCCGGATGTCGATGGCCGGCGGCCCGGCGCTCAGATCGGCCAGGGTGTCGTCGATCGCGGCGGTGCTCTTGTACACCAGAAAAACGGGGCCGGTCTGGGCATCCAGGGCCTCGATCTGGCACACCCGGTCATCCTCCTTGACCGGCCGGGTGAGCTCGTGCTTCTTGATCCGATCCGCCTCGTAGGCGGCCACGGAGGCTGCCGCCACCAGGCCGGTCTGCACATGCTCGCCACGGGTCAGGCGGTAGACGTAATAGCCGGGCGTCGGGTCCCGGACCAGCACCCCCTCGGCGAGCATTCGATCCAGGTTCTCCCGTGCCTTGGCATAGACCTGGGGGGCATAGGGGTCCGTGTCCTCCGGCAGATCCACCTCGGGCCGCGAGATATGCAGGAAGCTCCAGGGCCGGCCCACGACCATCCGGCGCGCCTCCGGGGCGCTCATCACGTCATAGGGCGGGGCGGCCACATCCGGGGCCCGCCCCGAAGCGGGCCGCAGTCCGGCAAAAGGTTTGATCATCGCGGGTGGTTTCAGTCGCGTCATGGTAAAGCTCCTCAAGTTGCCGGGTCACCTCCGCGGGTACGGAGAAGGCGCCCTCAAGCGCGGATGATCGCGCCGGTGCGCCCGTCGCGGATGGTGGAGGGGCGGGCGCGGGCGCCACAGGGACCGGTCAGGACGAGATCCACCTGGGGGCCGAGGGCCGATCGCACCCGCAGGGGGGTCCGTGCCGGTGGGCGGTTGCCGAGGTTGGCGCTGGTGGAGACCAGGGCGCTGCCGGCGGCCGCGCACAGGGCCGCCGCGACGGGGTGGGCCGTAACCCGCACGGCGAGGGTCGCATGTCGTCCCCGGAGCCAGCCCGGCGTGTCGGCACGGGCGGGCAGCAGCCAGGTGACGGGGCCGGGCCAGGTCGCGCGGATAGCCTGCATACGGGCATCGTCCAGGGGCTCCACGAAAGGGGCGAGCTGGGCGAAATCCGCGGCGATGAGGATCAACCCCTTGTGCTCGGGGCGCCGCTTGATGGCAAGCAGGCGTTGCACCGCGGCCCGGTTGCGGGGATTGCACCCGAGCCCGTAGACCGCCTCGGTGGGATAGGCGAGGATGCCGCCGTTCCGGATGCAGCGGGCGGCTACCCGCAGCTTGTGCCGTCCGGGCAAAACATCGAGATCGCCGACACTTCGTATCACCTTATTTTGCACTCTCTTGTGAACCCATCCCAAAATCTCATTGCCCGGAGCTTCAAATTGAACCTGATTAATTTTTCCGCGCATGAACGCAGATGATTTCAATCGTCCCTTCGGGATTCCTCGCCGCTGTCCTCTGCTTCAAGATAGCCCAACATCAGGTCTTTTAACGCCTCTACGAAAAGACGCGCCTTCAGATATGATTCGTAAATTTCCTTTGCGTTTTTTTCGAGTACAAATGTGCCATAGTTCTGATGCACAAGCTGATTTCTTTCATGACCTATTTCCAGAAATGCCCTGATCGATTCACTCATTCCTTCCTGTTCTCCGACCTTTTTCTTCATATATGACTGAAAACCCACACCAAATAACCCAAAGAAAGCGTTGGCATTGCCCGCTCCCCATTGAAAGAGCGTATGATACTGCCTTGATAGCGCCTTATTCCGTACAAACTCCTCGATCAGTAGGTTCCCGTCCGTAGAACTGCTGACTATATCCATAAGGCTTTCCATTATACGCGTTTCAAAATAACTCGCAGCGGAAAGAAGCAAGCTCTTGCGAAAAATTTCTTCGGCTGTCAGGCGTAGGGTGATCTCTCGATCATCGATTTGATCGACAATATCCAAAAATTGTTCATGCAATTGCTCAACTATTGTTTCTTTATAGGTTGTTTTCATAGTTGACCCATTTTTTATAGCGCAGTGATGTAATATGCCCCACGATCCAACCTGGATTGTACATTCGATGATCGAGTCGAGGCTTTAGTTGCCGCATCCAGAAATTGCGCGTCGTTTGCCAACCGATCGATTTCTTCATGATCGATCTTTCCCTCGATCATCCGACGTTCCTTGAATGCGTCTCGGGACACGGCGGTGAAAACCGCTTCTATCAAGGCGATGTTGAATCTCCCCGTTTTCCTGCCTAAAAATGCGTTTTTGGGAAGTTCGGAGCAGGCTTCCAGAAACGATCGAAACAGATCCACCAGATATTTGTTTTGCTGCTCACTATGGGTCTGGCATTTCCTGGAGAACTGATTCAAAAACTTCACCATTGATGGAGTGTAATGATCGTGGTCGATCATCATGGCGAACACACGCAGCAGTATCTCCACGTCCTTCAAATGCAGATCCGGTATGGGATTTGCCAGAACTTTCCGCCAATCCTCTTCGGAATTGAGCATCATGAGGGCATTGTAAAATTCGGAATGATACAGGCTTAAACGGATCTCCTGGGGGGTCAAATTGACCCCCCCGGAATTCAAGCGGCTGAATACTTCAAAAACGGAGGAGTCATCGTTTTCCGGCGAGTTTTGGCGAACGACAATATTACGAATCGGCCGCATATCGAGCTGCGATTTCGCATCGCCTAATGCCGAATAGGACTTCCGATCATAGGGGTTCGGTCGATCTGGAAGTCGCCCCGGCAGTTGCAGGCGGAAGTTATCGAAGTATTCATCGTCATGGAGCACTTCATCCGGGATACGCCCATGCTCTTCAAATATTATGCGTAAATCGTTGCGTTTATCCTTTTTAGGATAGCGTTGCTTGATAAAATAATAAATGGACATCAATCGTTGCTGACCATCGATCACCAGAAATTTGTTTCTGGATTGCTCGTATAAGAAAAGCTGAGGAACGGGTAGGCCAAGTATGAGAGATTCGATGAGTTTCGAGGATCGTTTGATGTCCCAAACAAAGCTACGCTGAAAACCCGGTATCGATACGGCACCGGATTCGATGAAACTGAATAATGTGGTGACATTGAAGTCGTTCGGTATAACGGTCATATCGTATTCGCGAACCTGAACCTCTTCGTCGTCCACGTAGTCTTCAAACCATTTCGAGTTTTCCGCCATGATATTTTCCCCAGGATGTCGGATAGCTTCAGGGCGTCTTGAAGAATTCGGTAGTGCTGTGATCTATAGGATGATAGGACAGGCAAAGCCTAGCGTGGTCTCGCGCCCCATCCTACAGATT
>JAIZWN010000067.1 GCA_020443945.1 Candidatus Thiosymbion ectosymbiont of Robbea hypermnestra
ACGCAGTCGATGCGGTTCGCTTCGCTCACCACATCCTACGGGAGCTACCTGAAATAGAAACTGAAATGGGGCACTAGCAACTTGTTAATCATAATGGAATTTACATGCGCTCGCCCCGCCGCGGGCGGGACGCGGCGGCAAATCCACGGGCGACGGGGCTATAATGCCCGCCCGGTTACACTACCAGGAGCGCATCAGCGTCTGCCCATGAAAATCTATAATCTGTTCCCCCTCCTTGCCGGTCCCTTCGGCGACTGGAAGCCCCATCTGGAGCGTGCCGCGGATATGGGCTTCGATTGGGTGTTCGTCAATCCGATTCAACGGCCGGGCCACTCCGGCAGCCTCTATTCCATCGCCGACTATTTCAAGATCAATCCGAACCTCCTGGACCCCGGCGCCGACACATCCCCGGAGAGGCAGGTCAGACAGATGGCCGCCCAGGCCCACGACCTGGGCCTGCGGGTGATGATCGATCTGGTCATCAATCACTGCGCGGTGGACTCCGCGCTCGTCGGGGAACACCCGGAGTGGTTCGTACAGGAGGGCGGCAAGGTGGCCAACCCCTACTGCGTGGAGGAGGACGGCGCCAAGACCGTCTGGCGGGACCTGGCCCAGTTCGATCACCGGCATTCCCCGGACCTGGAAGGGCTGCGGGGTTACTTGAGCAAGGTCCTGACCTATCTGATCGAGCTCGGCTTCACCGGTTTTCGCTGCGATGCCGCTTATCAGATCCCCAGGGACTTCTGGCGTCGGCTCATCGAAGACACGCGCAGCCGGCATCCGGATGTGGTGTTTGCGGCCGAAACCCTGGGCTGCTCGCCGCACGAGACCAAGGAGACCGCCTCCGCCGGCTTCGACGCTGTCTTCAACAGCGCCAAATGGTGGGACTTCTCCAGCCCCTGGCTGCTGGAGCAGTACGAGCTGACGCGCCAGATAGCCCCCTCCATCGGCTTCCCGGAGAGCCACGATACCGAGCGGCTGTTCAGCGAGTCCGGGGGCAATGTCGATGCCCTCAAGCAGCGTTATCTGTTCGTCGCGCTCTTTTCGAGCGGCATCATGATGCCCATCGGCTACGAGTACGGATTCCGCAACCGCCTGCATGTGGTGGACACCCGGCCGGAGCACTGGGAGGAGCCGGCCGTGGACCTGACCGACTTCATCAGGCGCGTCAACCGGATCAAGAGCGATTATCCCGTCTTCCGGGAGGAGGGACCGATCCAGAAGCTCGATCACCCGAATCCCGCCCTGCTCATGCTCTGGAAGGCGTCCACCAGCGGCAACGGCGAGGCGCTGCTGGCGCTCAACAAGGACCCCTACAACCGCCAGCACTTCCACTGCTACGACCTCTACCGCCATGTGCAGTCGGCCACCCCCCTGCAGGACGTCTCCCCGGAATGGCCGGTGGACCACCTGCCCACGCCCTTCGATTTCGAGCTCGGTCCGGGCATGGGGCGGGTGATGGTCTCCGACATGCCCTGATCCCCCGGATCGACGCGGCGGGATGCGCTTCGCCTTCCCGCCCTACGGTCCTCCACCGAAAATCGACCGGGCCGATAAACCGCCATCCTGCTACAATTTCCGCCGCTACCCAAGTCAGGGAGAAGGGGCGCGTGGCAGCCGACGCCGCCCCGCGGCCGGGAAGGCTCGGGGTTCAAGGGCGACCGAATAACGAACGTGCCCGATGCCGTCGGGTGCGAGGAGAGAATATGTCTACCGATCGAATCATTGCCTTCGTCATGGCGGGTGGCCAGGGCTCCCGCCTGCAGCCCTTGACCACGGCCCGGTCGAAACCGTCGGTGCCCTTCGGCGCCCGCTACCGAATCGTGGATTTCGTCCTGAGCAATCTGGTGAACTCCCAGATTCGGACCATCTATCTCCTGGTGCAGTACAAATCCCAATCCCTGATCGAGCACGTCCGCAAGGGCTGGACCATCTCCCCCCTGATGCACGAGCAATTCGTCACCGTGGTCCCGCCGCAGATGCGCACGGGTAAGCCGAACTGGTTCCAGGGCACCGCCGACGCGGTGCATCAGAATATCGATCTCATCGAGGAGCACCGGCCTGACTTGGTCGCCGTGTTCGGCGCCGACCACATCTATCGCATGGATATCCGGCAGATGGTCAATTTCCACCGGAAGCGCGATGCCCATGTGACCATCGCCGCCCTCCCGGTGCCCCTGTCGGAGGCCTCCAGCTTCGGCGTCATCGCCACCGGGCCGGACGGGCGCATCCGACAATTCCAGGAAAAGCCGGACAATCCTGCCCCCATGCCGGATAACCCTGACCGGGCCTTCGCCTCCATGGGCAACTATATCTTCGAGGCCGATGTCCTGCTGGAATCCCTGGAAGAGGCCCGCAAGCGGGGGGAGACCGATTTCGGGGGGCATGTCCTGCCCCGCCTGCTCGATACCCACCGGCTGTTCGCCTACGACTTCGCGACCAACGAGATCCCCAACATCAAGCCCTATGAACAACCCGTCTACTGGCGGGATGTGGGCACCATCGACGCCTACTTCGAGGCCCACAAGGACGTCCTGGGCGCCGAGCCCGCCTTCGACCTGTTCAATCCCCACTGGCCCGTCTACTCCAGCGGTTACCAGGGCCCCGTGGCCAGGATCCTGGGCGGCGAGCTGCGTAACAGCCTGCTCGGCGCGGCGACGGTGGTCCACGACGGCGCCCGCGTCCGCAACTCCATCATCCGCCGCGAAACCGTGATCGAGGAGGACGTGGAGCTCGAGGACTGCATCGTCATGGACTATGTGCGCATCGGCAAGGGGGCGCGGCTGCGGCGCGTCATCGTCGATCGCCACAACAAGATCGAGCCCGGCGAGTGCCTGGGTCACGACCCGGTGGCAGATCGTCAACGCTTCCAGGTCTCCGAAACCGGGATCACGGTGGTGCCCGCCGGCAAGGTCAGCTACTTCGCCCGCGACTCCCGCGACGGCGCGGGCTCCGGCTACGCCGAATAACCCCACATTGTTGGTAATTTACTTGAGAACGCCCCCCAGGGCTATTCGACCAGGGCGACGGCCTTGATTTGGGCATGGACCGGTTTGCCGGGGGTCAGGCGCAGACGTTCGGCGGATTTGCGGGTGATGCCGGCCAGCAGGGGGGTGCCGGCGAGGTCGAGGCGCACCAGCATCCGCCCCGGCCCGTTTTCCGCCAGCGCCTCGACCTGGGCCGGGAAGATGTTGAGGATGCTGGTGTCGGTCTGTGGCTGGAGGGTAATGCTCACATCCCGGGCCAGGACCCGCAGCCGGGCCTTGCGGCCGATGGGCAGCTGGTTGCGGGTGACGCTGAAGCGCCCGCCGGGGAAGCCGAGGTAGCTCAGGTGGAAGGTCTCGTCGTGGGCCAGGATTTCCGCCTCGATGATGGTGTCGGCCTCGGCGCCGAGGTCGCGGGCGAGGTCGAGGCGGGCGCGTAGCTCGCGCAGGGGCCCGGAGGCGCGCACCCGGCCGGCCTCGAGCAGAACCAGGTGGTCGGCGAGCCGCGCGATTTCGTCCGCGGCGTGGCTGACATAGAGCACCGGCATCGCCAGCTGGTCGTGCAATCGCTCCAGATAGGGCAGGATTTCCTGCTTGCTCTGGTGGTCCAGCGCGGCCAGGGGCTCGTCCATCAGCAGCAGGCGGGGGCTGGTCAGCAGGGCCCTGGCAATGGCTACGCGCTGGCGTTGCCCGCCGGAGAGGCGCTCCGGCCGCCGTTCCAGGAGCTCCCGGACCCCCAGCAATTCGGCCGCCTCGTCGAGCGGCACCCGGCGCTCGGTGGGGGCGATGCGCCGGAGGCCATATTCGAGGTTGCGGCGCACCGAAAGATGCCGGAACAGGCCCGCCTCCTGGAATACGTAGCCGATGGGCCGCCGATGGGGTTTGCGGAACAGCCGCCGGTCGTCATCCTGCCAGGTGTCGGCGCCGACGCGCAGCCGGCCGGCCAGGCGCTCCAGCCCCGCCACGCAACGCAGGATGGTGGTCTTGCCGCAGCCGGAGGGGCCGAACAGGGCGGTGATGCCCTGCATGGGGCAATCGAACCGGACGTCGAGCGAGAAGTCGCCGAGGGCGCCGGCGAAGCGGATCTGGATGGCGTCGTCCGCGCGTCTCACGGCTCGCCTCGGCCGATCCGTCTTTCGAGCAGGAGGGTGGCGAGAATGACGGCGAACGAGAAGGCGAGCATACCCCCGGCCAGCAGGTGGGCTTGGGCCCATTGCAGGGTCTCCACATAGTCGTAGATGGCAATCGACAGGACCTTGGTCTCGCCGGGGATGTTGCCGCCGATCATCAGGACCACGCCGAACTCGCCGACCGTGTGGGCGAAGCCCAGCACGGCGCCGGTCAGAAAGCCGGGGCGCGCCAGGGGAACGGCCACCGACCGGAAGGCGTCCCAGGGCGAGGCCCGCAGGGTGGCGGCGACCTCGAGGGGACGCTCGCCCAGGGCCGCGAAGGCGTTGCGGATGGGTTGCACGACGAAGGGCATCGAGTAGAGCACCGAGCCGATCACCAGGCCCTCGAACCGAAACGCCAGGGAGCGCCCGCCGAACAGGCCGGCCACCCAACCGCCCGGACCCTCGGGCCCCAGGGCGATCAGCAGGTAGAAGCCCAACACCGTGGGCGGCAGAACCAGGGGCAGGGCTACCAGGGTAGCCACGACCTCCTTCCACGGCGACTTGGAACGGGCCAGCCACCAGGCGAGGGGGGTGCCCAGGATCAGCAACACCAGGGTGGTGACCGACGCCAAAAGCAGGGTCAGCCGAATCGGCGACCAGATCCCGGCCAGCTCAGGCATGGGTCGGTGGCGGGTCAGTCGCCGGCGCCATAGCCATAACGGGTCTTTACCGCGGCGGCCTGGGGTCCCTTCAGAAAGGCCAGGAAGCGGCGGGCCGCCGGGTTGTCCGCGCCGCGCCGCAGCAGGACCGCATCCTGGGCCAGCGCCGGGTGCAGGTGTTCCGGCACCCGCCAGCGCGAGCCTCGGGTATGCCGGGCGATCTGGGAGAGGGCGACGAAGCCGAGCGCGGCGTTGCCGGTGGCGACGAATTGATAGGTCTGGGCGATGTTGTTGCCCCGCACGAGGCGGGGGGCGAGAGTCCGGTAGAGACCCAGGGTTTTCATGGCCGCCACCGCCGCCGCGCCATAGGGCGCGGTAAGCGGGTTGGCGACGGCGATTCGGGCGATGCCGGGGTGGCGTAGCGTAGTCTCGTCCGTCACCAGGGATTTGTCCCGGCTGAAAAGGGCCAACCGACCCTCGGCGTAGGTGAAGCGGCTGTCCGCGACGGCAAGGCCGGCGGCGACCGCCCGCTGGGGTCGCGCCTGATCGGCGGCGAGAAAGACCTCGAAAGGGGCCTCCTGGGTGATCTGGGCATAGAGTTGGCCGGTGGAGCCGAAGCTGTAGCTGACCTGGCGCCCCGTGACCCGCGCGAACAGGCGACCGATCTCCTCGGCCGCCGCGGTAAAGTTGGCGGCCACCGCGACCCGTACCCGCTGCGCCGAGGCCGGTGTGGCAGCGACCGGAAACGTCGACACCGCTACCAGCAAGGCTATGACCACGGGAAGGTATGCTTTTGCGACGGACATACCCGATTCTCTCAGGTTCGGAGGGTGTCGCAAAGGCCCACACCCTCTCAGTGCGGATAGGGACATCTTTGCGAATAGGGACATCTTCAGGTCCTCCCCTGATCCGCGGACTCGAGGAAGAACATCGGGTGGTATTGTAACTTCGTTATATCCGGACCTACTCGATAACGGACCAGCTCCACGGGACGAGCGCGTATAAGGTTGCAAGGTAAAGAGAGCGAGGTAGTGTCTTAGGGGGCGTTCTCAATTCTCACAGTAGAGTAGAGGACAGGTTTCCCGTGTCCTTAGATTTGGCCTATCCG
>JAIZWN010000068.1 GCA_020443945.1 Candidatus Thiosymbion ectosymbiont of Robbea hypermnestra
ACGCAGTCGATGCGGTTCGCTTCGCTCACCACATCCTACGGGAGCTACCTGAAATAGAAACTGAAATGGGGCACTAGACGTCCAGGGACGGCAAATTTCCAGGATTGCGGGGGCACCGGATTGTATGAGCCGGATTCGATGGGTACGCTCCGCGCTACGCATCCGACAAGGAATGTTGGCTCGCAAAGCCCTGGGGATGACCGGAATCTCGGACCAGAAAACAGGCACGCTCCGCTTTGCCCATCCTACCAACTTCTCCCATCCGCGATACGCAATCCCTATAGAGAGCATAGTCAAAGACGGAACCCTGAAAATAGCCAAGGTTACAGGACCCCTGCATTTTTGAGGGCGTCCGGCATGGATGGGCGCCTGGTAATTTCAGGGGTCATTGCGCTGGATTCCGGCAATCCCTGCCGGAATGACGCCCGGGGGGGGTGAGCGGTTACTCCGCCCCCGATCTCTCAGGAATGATAGAGACACCACTCGGCGAGAAAACCATCCCTTGGTACCCTGTTTCTCATAGGTTAAGCGGCTATAGCATCCCAGCGGTCCACCAGCGGACCCTACAGTCAATCAAGTGGTTCGCATAGGGTCCGCTGTGCGGACCTTCTAAATGCCAACGCCCCCAGAATTGGTCCTTTTGGATTGAGAAGCAAAGGTTATTGTGAGCCATGTCGAAACAAAAGAATTCGGGGAAATCTTTTTGGAATAAAATAAGATCCAAATTCCTTTGGTGGGAAAGATGGTCTCTTC
Source organism: Candidatus Thiosymbion ectosymbiont of Robbea hypermnestra (assembly GCA_020443945.1). Taxonomy (GTDB): domain Bacteria; phylum Pseudomonadota; class Gammaproteobacteria; order Chromatiales; family Chromatiaceae; genus Thiosymbion; species Thiosymbion ectosymbiont_B. The sequence goes on from JAIZWN010000068.1 coordinate 754, forward strand.
GTAAAAAAATCACAGCATTAATCACAGCTTTAATTACATTCTCGCTTATTTCTATTCCCCTCATTGCAGACGTCATTACCATTCTTAAGCATTTCGAAAAACCGAATAACCATATAGGGGATTATTCTGAAAATCCATCGGTTACCTGCCTGGCGAATGATAAACGGGGCTTTTTATCGGTCGATCCCAAGGCATCCCTTTCTCACAGGGAATGGATCGGCGATGATCCCACCCGGATTTCCAAGCCCTTCCAGATCCAGGCACGTCTGGTAACCGTCTCCGAGCTGAGGGCCTATGTGGCAAGTAAACCTTCACAAGCCGTCCTGGACAGTCTGGGGAGATCGACCTGGGAGATTGCCGATAATCGGGAGCCGGCCAGGGATATTCCCTGGGTGGTAGCACAGGACTATGGGAAATGGATTACGAAAACCACGGACGATGGTTGCCGGTATCAGTTACCGGATATTAATCAGTGGCGTCAGGCGGTGGCGGCACTGGCACACTCGGACGATGACCCGGAGTGGGGGTTGTTTTATGGAGAGTTCCGGTGGGGCATGCGGGAATGGACCGAGGATTCATGTGATGAGGGTGGGCGCAGATCGGTTGGTTATGAATGGCGGCAAGACAATGAGGACGATGGGAATAAGGCCCAAATACCCGCGGCAACCTGTTTGGGACCCCACCATGTCGAGGACGGATTTCAAAAACAAGGCTTTCGACTGATACGTGCTCCTGCCGGAATCATTTCATCATGGTTGAATTTTTTTGGCGGCATTTGAATAGGAAATCAGTCATGCGCCAATTTATATCCCTTTTTCTGCTCCTATTCCTGGGGCTGAGCGGTTACTCGGCGAAACCTGCCGATCTGGCGCCGAAATGGTGGCAAGACAAACAGCATGACGATGCTGAGATAGCAGGCCGTAAAATCGATTGGAACCAGTGTGCAACGGGGATACGGAATGTTGGCAGAGATAGCGGCAACCTTGGTCTGAAGACAGTGCTCCAAGGCTCATGGTCACCCGTACCTGATGCGCTCAGGGTCGGGGCACTGATCCATGCGGGCAGCAGTCAGACTTTGCGCGACGAGTTTTGGGAAGGTGCCTTGGATTCGCACACTCAAGGTCCGGGCCCAGGTAACGAGGGGCTTTTGGTCAGTGTTGTGCCCTATGTCGTGCAAAAAGGCCAACGGCACTATCTGGTTCCGCTCCTGTCCGGGAACAAATTTGAGGCATTTGTGCTGACCTGTACGCCCGAGGCATTCGATGCCTTCGGGGAATTCCCCCATTATTACAGCTCGGTACTACTGCGTATCTTGGGTAGCGAAACTGGGCGCAGAGCGCGATTGCACGAATTGCTGGATGATGGCCCAGGAGCAAGGTTCGAGTTCTTGGACGAACCGGTGTCACTGAACTCTCCGGACCTGCCGGATACGCTGGGTGATCTGTTGCGCCCGGTATTCCGACGCAAGGAGGCGGATTTCCTGGCCCGATATGTTCCATTCAAAACCCAGGTCAAGCCGATTGGTATCGGCGGTGGATATAAATTCCAGACAATCCCACAGGCCAATATGCGTGTCCTGCTCGATCCTGGTACGCCTGCGGTCGATGCCCTCTGGGATCTGCTTGCCAGTCGGCCAACGGCTTGGCGGGTCTTGTGTGACGGAACACCTGGGTCATCAAAAATGCCGGTAGCCGATCCCGACCAGCGTGGACGATTTTCCGTGCCCTGTTCACCGAGCAAACAGGCAAAACTGGAGATAAAAAACTTCGATCCGATCAGAACCGTTGCGGGCGGGGCACTGTTTCGACTCGGTGGCGATAATCTGATTGCCAGGCTCGCCGTTAAACAAGGGCAGGACTACGGGCCAAGGATAAGCTTCAAGGAATGGCCCACGAAGTGCCCGGATACCACCAGTATTTCGATCTGGAAGGTTCCATTCAGGTTCTTCGAGACAGACGGCAGTCTGCATCTTCCATTGCGTCGGCGTGATAGTGATACGCCCCCGGAGCCCTGTCCACCGATTCTCACCGTACAGCTCGCTGGAATCATCGAAGGGGAACACTTCCCTATAGAAAAAGGCTGCATCGCGGCTGAGGTGCGTTGGCCCCCGGCTTGGGGTATTCCGGTTCGGGGTTGCGAGCCCTATACAATCGATCCGGACCAGGGTCGTTGTCTGATCCGACCAGACAAGGCAGCCACCTTGGTTTGGCCGGGTCTGATCGGAACCGCCGAGATACAGGCCGAGGAAGCGGTGGCCGGCAAGACGATCGAGCTGAAAGGACGACTAAGGCCCCGCCTTCCCTTCCCACCAAGGGATCCCTGGCTCGGCGAGCCGATCGGCACCGGAGAGCCGTGTGCTGATACCCCCGCCTACCAACCGGTCCGGCTCAGTTTCTTCGGCGGCGATGGAGCACCGATCAGCCATCCCTGGACCGGTGGATCCTTGCATGGCCTTGCGGAGATCGGCTGGCCGACAGATCGGTCGCTTCCTCGACGTATCGAGCTCCGATTGGAACAGCAAAAACCCGAGAATCCCGCATTTAAGACCAATCTCAGGATCGGCTGGAACCCCGTGACAGACCGGATCAGGTCTTTGAAGGCATGGGCGGGGAATAAAATACGCCGTAGCTATTCGGTCGTTCTCAAGACGCCGCCGTCAATCGAATTCGACGATGCGCTGGAGGTGCATTGGTACTCGACACAGGACGCCTGCACCAGCGGTACCAGGTCGCCGGGTTCCTGGGATTATGCCCCGGATGCCTTCACCAACCACTACAAGGACCTATGTGGCTGGGCTCGCCTGATGCGTGGTTCGGAGAGAATCAGCCACTGTACCCGGCCTGACTTGAACCGGACTCGGGACCAATTGGTGCTGGATTTCCGGCCGCTCAGCTGTGGTGCGGACCGCCGGCTGATCCTGATTGCCTTGTCAAAGGCATTCGATCCCATCGGAAATGCTCTCAAGGATGATCTGCGGGAACGTTTGATCCAAATGAAACAAGCCGGATCGGACGTTCCCTTCAATCTCTTGAGTATTGGCGAGGGCCAGCGTCTCAACCGGGTCTTGGCTTGTGAAGGCCTGGCCGAGGATGGAGAGGCCGCAATCCGCGCCGCAATCGCGCCCCTACGCTTTCGGTCCGAAAATCTCGAGGCATTGGGCAATCTGAGCCTTGTCACCCTGGATCCCGAGTTTGCCGCCAACCGGCTCCGCTCCGTCCTTTATTTGACCGATGGTAGTGGCCTGGAGGAAATCGACGACCGGAAAGATATCCCCGCTCGCATCACCGCGGCCAGTCGAGCACCGATTCTGGATTGGCGGAACGAAGAGGTCGATTTCCGGGTATTGACCACGGACCGTTGCGCCACCTGGCAGGCCATGGATGTACCCTGCGAGGAGCTACCAGAAAAAAGAAGGAACCGCTTGGATTTGATTATCCGCCGGATCGACCAGCACTTGAATTGACGCCATTTGAGTGAATGGCCTTTTGGAACAGCCATCGGTAATCCGGCCAATTGAGATGGAGAATCCGAGGAAGAAGGCATGAGAATCTTGTTTATTCTACCGGTCTTGTTGCTGTTCGCCGCGCGGGTGGTGGCGGTACCGGGGGAAGGGAGCTGTGCCGGCCATGGGTTTCGAACCGACCCGGATGATCCGAACCGGATCAATGAGACGTTGGCCCTGCGGGTTCTGCGCTCCGGTGCTCCGATCTATTCATTCCCCGACGGCGGCGCCGATCTCTCCACCAGGGCCTTCGGCGAGCTTGTCGAGCCAGTGGGCCTGGACGGAAAGGATCCGGCCAACGGACGGATCCAGGTCAAACGGCCGGCCGACGCGAAGCCCCTGGGATGGATGGAACGCACCGATCTCTTGTGCCGAGACAGGCCCCTGGCCGAGAAGCACATCGAGCGCAAGGCATTCATCCGTACCGCTGGCGGCCCTGACGGCTCCTCGGCGTCGGTTCGGGCCTTTCCGGGACCGGATCTGGATGTCTGTTCCGGTACCGGCAAGGATGCTTGCCGAACCCTGAGTCGGTTCGAGCTCCTCTTTGTATTTGCTCGGGATCCGGACACCCAGCGTCTGCTGTTGGCCTACGAATACCGGCTCGAAGACGACAATATCCTGGTCGGTTGGGTACCGGAGGAACAAATCGTCCCCTGGAATACCCGTTTGGGGCTGCGCCCGGCGGATCATGTGGCAGAGACGCGCATGTATCCCGATGCCCCATCGGCGGCAAGGGCCGACAGAGCCCGGGCCTATCCTGTCAAGGGCAACCGGGATGGCCGCTGGTATACCTACCCCCACCATATTCCCCTACTGGACCGGCGGGAAGTCCAGGGCCGTGCCCTCTATCGGATCGCGGCCCCTGGTCCCAGGGCCCGGATCGATGAAGATCCCTTTTCCCCCCAGGCCGGAACCGGCTCCATTACCGCCCTGAAGGGGGCGGATGTCTTTTTTCTGATCGACGGTACGGAGAGCGTGACTCCGCATATCCGCGCCGTGGAAAGGGTCGTTACCACACTGGCCGAGGAGCTGACCGAGGACGCGGAAGGGGGCCACAGGAACAACCACTATCGCTTCGGCTTTCGTATCTTCCGGGACGATTATGCGGATATGGACCCGGCCCTGGACTGCCGAAAGGGGCTGTGCGAGAAACTCCCCATCGACCGTTATGACTGTGGTCTGGACCGCCGGACCATGGAGACCAGTCGCCAGAGATTCCTGAAGGCCATCCGGAAGGTCAGGGCCAGCCGGAACGACCATGATGACTATCCGGAGCGGCTGTTCGCCGGGATCAAACAGGCCATCGGGGATATGGGGGGCTGTAGCGAGCGGCTCAAGGTACTGATCGTCATCGGCGACCATGGCGACCATCTGGATGCAGTTCCCAAAACGTTACGGAAAAAGATCCGGGATTTTGCCTCTAATTCCCTGATCTTCTTCATCCAGACCCCGGCTGAATCGGACGCTACTGGCGATTACCAACAAGCTTATAACAAGTTCCAGGCAGATGCCTGGAATGTCCTGCATCTCGTCTACCCCGACGACAGATTCAAGGGGAGGAGTCTCAGGGTCGAGCGCGAGGCTGCCCTCTTGTCCCTATCGGATGCCGCACAGACAAAGGCCAGAATCAAGAAAATCGTGGCTAGGCACACTAACAGCCGGGCCGTCAATGAGATCATGACGGCCATCCGTGGCGGCGAGGCATTGGACGACTTTCTAAGCGATCGCATGACCCAGGGCGACCTGCCCGTCCTGTTCTGGGAACGGGTGTACCGCAAGCTCTGCCCGGAGGAGAATCCTAAGCTGGGCCGTCAATGCACCGAGCCTATCGACCATGTAGTGGACTATGCCTATGTCCCGGTCTCCGAGGATTGGACCGAGGAGGTCTGGCTATCCGCGGATGACCTGGATTTTTGGCTACGGACCCTGAAAGGCCTCGCCAAGACGGGAGGAGGGGACGCTAACAAGGAGCGAGCGGCATTTGTTCATGCCCTGGTCAAAAACCTGGAGAGCAAGATCGGCAAACCACTCAGGACCCAGACCGGCGAGAGCCTGGCGAATTTCATGCGGCGCAAGTTGGGTCTACCGGTGCGTGGGCATAGTCCCTTGCTCCAATATGCAGTCTCGGAGCTGAGGCGTCTGGAGTCCTGTGAGCTGCGTCGATTGAGGCGTTGGGCCGGCTCGATGCATGAACTGCTCAATGCCATCAAGGCCTCACCCAGACGCAAGCCATCCTTCACCCTTACGGACTATGCCGGCAGGTGCTACGGACTAACCGAGCATGGACGCAAGATCCCCAAGATGGTGCTGTCTCGAGCTTCCGGGTGGGAACGTCTGAGCAAGGACAAACGGGCGACCTTCGAACAGGAGGGCGCGGGTGGCTTGGTCCGTTACTGGCTGCCCCAAGCCTATCTGCCATGATCCGTTGTGAGCTCGAGGGATTGACCGGGGGTTGGCGCGCGGATCGTCCCATACTCCGGGGAATTACCCTGGTCCTGCCCGAGGATCGATCGCGGGTGCCCCTGATGGGCCCCAGCGGCAGGGGCAAGAGCACCCTGCTCTATCATCTGGCCGCCCTCAAGTGGCCCTTTGGCGGCCAAGTGCGTTGGGAGATGGGGGGCGAGTGTTTCCAGTGGGGGGAGGCCGGTCGTGGCCTGTCGCCGGCCGCCGCCGTGGGTCTGCGCCGGGAGTATTTCGGCTTCGCCTTTCAGAACGCTACCCTCTCCAGTCACCTTTCGCTTCGGGAGAATCTGGCCTATCCATTGTTGTTGCGAGGCGCCCACAAGCGCAAGGCCCAGGCGCACGCCGAGGAGGGCCTGCACCGGGTCCTGGACCCGGAGGAGCGCGAGATCATCGGCGAGTTGTTGGACCGGATGCCCTCCCAGCTCTCGGCGGGACAAAAGCAACGGATCGCCCTGGCCCAGGCCATGATGCATGATCCCAAGGTGCTGTTCGCGGATGAGCCTACCGGCAATCTGGATATCCATACCCGCCGGGAGATTATCGATCTGGTGCTCGAGGATTGGGTGGGCGAGGGCGAGGACCGCAAGCTGATCTGGATCACCCACCATGAGGAGGAGCCGATGGAGATGGGGGTCGATTACCGGCTGTTCGTGGACTCCGATGTCTGCCATTGGCAGCGATATCTCGGGTCGGGTCCCGACGGCGGCCAATGGGAGAGGGAGTAGCCGGGGATGGCGCCGATCAAGGCCACCGCGATCCGTCTCGGCCTGATCGAGCTGCGGCGGGGTGTCCCCTGGTTCGGGGGCCGGGATTTTACCGGCCGACTGGATTTTCTCTGGCTCACCCTGCTGCTCGGGCTGACCCTTGCCATCGCCCTCTTGCTGCTGGCCGCGCGTCAGGGGTTGCTGGACCGGCTGCTGGATGTCTCCCTGGCGGTGGTGCCTGGGCACGGCGTTCCCATCTGGGTACGGGGCAAGGCCCGGGACGAGGGCGATGCCCTGTCGCGGGAGCAATTGGCGCGCATCGAGCGTCTGGACCGGGGACTCCGGGTCTATCCTTATCGGGATGTGCTGAGCTCGGATGTCCGCCTGCCCGGCACCCATGAGACCGCCGGCGGGGAGGCGGTGTGGCGTCCGCTGCCCCGAGACGCCCAGGGGGTGGGGGAGGCCTTTGTCAGCGAGCCCCTGATCTGGGCGGTATCCGCCGCGGACCCCCTGTGGCGAACGGCCCTGGCCGCCGTGCCCGAGCTGGCCGAACGGGCGCGCACGGAGATTCTGCCCCTGGTGGTCCTGAACCGGCGGGCCTTCGAGCGTCTGGATTGCGGGCTCTACTCACGGGCCTTGGCGACCGCCGGGCGCGCGGCTCGGCTGGTCCCGGAGTTCGATGATTTCGGCCCGCTACCGGCGCCGACGGTGGAGGACATCCCCGAGTGCCTGCAAGATCGGTTTATCTGGCTGCGGGTGAAGCCGGGTGCGGACAGCGAGCTGCACCGCTTCCGCGTCCTCTGGGTAGAGCGGCTGCCCACCTTCGATGAGGTGGCGATGCTGTTTCCGCTGAACTTCTATACGGCCATGAAGCTGGCCCAGTTCGACGGCGACCTGCGTTTCTTCCCCGAGCGGCTGGGAGCGGCGGGGACGCGCCTGAAGACCCTGGAGGTCCATCCCGGCCGTGAGCACGGCTACTCGGATGCGGAGCTGGAGCGGTTCCGTGACTGCCTGGGGTTGGATTGGCGGCGGCGACGCGCGCGGTTGCAGCTCCCCTTCCCCGTTGCCGAGAACGCCATCGAGACCTGCGCGCACGCGGCGGGGCTGAGCTTCCTGCGCGCGGTGCCGACCGGCAATTCCCAACCCTATCTGATCGCCGGCGGCACCCCCGACAAGAGCAGTCCGTTCCGGTTCGTCGACGGGGGACGGCGCCTGTGCCTGTCCCCCACCCAAGGCACCCAGGGGGAGCCGGCCCCCGAGCTGTGCGGCGAGGAGGAGGACCTGGTGCTGGTGGATCCGGTCCGGGGCAATGACTTCGACCGCGCCATCGTCTATGTGCCGGACCGCGAGCGGGTGTCCCATGTGGTGGATCGTCTGGAGGCCCTGACTACCGTGGGTGGGACGACGGACGAGGCAACGGAAGGCGACGGGCCGCGCGCCGATCAGGAGGCCGTCCTGACGATTCCCGGCCCCTATCGGGACGCGGTGCGCCGCTTCGGCTTCATGACGGCCGTGGTGGAGCTCTTCGAGTGGCCCTTTGGTACCGTCCTGGGCCTGTCTCTGCTGACCCTGTCCCTGGCCCAGATCGGCGTGGTTATCCAGCACCGCCGCCACAGCTACGGCGTGTATCTCGCCAAGGGGATGGACGGCGGGGCGATACTGGCTATGCTGATGGTCCAGGTCTCCATCGGCCTGGTGGTCGGCCTGGCGCTCGCCTGCCTGGGCCTGATCGGCGCCTCCTATTGGTTGGCCTGGAGGTTGGCCCGGCTGCTCGCCCAACCCGAATTCACGGGCCAGGTAGCGGTGAGCGATCTGGCCCTGCTGCCGTTCGAGCCGGGGAATATCCTGCTGGTGGGGATGGTCGGACTGGTCGCCGTCTGGCTGATTGCCACCGCGCTGCTTTCCCCAATCCTCTTCAAGCGGCGCGGAGAGCCCGCGACACTCCTCTATGATTGAGGGAAGCCGGGTAGGTTGGGCAAAGGCGCGCACTCCTGGCCAGCAAACGAGCCGACGACCTATGCCGCGCCGTGCCCAACATCCGGCTGGCCGCTGGGTGGGCTATCTGGCGGGAGTGCTTCTCTGGAACCGCCGGCATCTCGCCGGCTTTACAGGCTGGGTAGGATGGGCAAAGCCAGCGCCTGGCAGGATGGTCCGGGGTTCTGGTCATGCCACGAGGGACTACAAACCGTGTTGGCCTGTTGGATGCCCAAAGCGCGCCGCGTGCCCATCGAGCCATAGGGGGAAGTGGGGTCAGGTCTTGACCCGTGCCTTCAAGGGTCACGGATCAAGACCTGATTCCTTTTCCATTCTCTGACCATCCCTGGTGTCTGGATTCCGGCAATCCCTGCCGGAATGACGGGTTTCTACTTCGCCGTCGTTCCGGGTGGGACCCCGGAATCCAGCGGCCAGGGACGGCGACCCGAGGCCTCCCATCGAGAGCCGTGTGGTTCCGGG
>JAIZWN010000069.1 GCA_020443945.1 Candidatus Thiosymbion ectosymbiont of Robbea hypermnestra
TCCCCCTCTCCCTGCCACCCCTCTCCCGCCAGGGGCGAGGGGCTTTCGGCCGTAGCCAGCCTGGTAGGACCGGGGCTGACCTGGACTGCGCGGTATGGTTTGAGTTTTTAGACAGCCTCCGAGGTTATTTTTATGCCATTGCTCGAGCTGCGAGCGGTAACCCTTTCCTACGGCGCTCAACCTCTGTTCGACGATGTGAGCCTGTGTCTCGACAGGGGCGAGCGCGTCTGTCTGCTCGGACGCAACGGGGTCGGCAAGTCGACCCTGCTCAAGCTGATCGCCGGGGTCGTCCAGCCGGACAGCGGGACTTTGCGGATCGGGGAGGAGGTTCGGGTATCCCTGCTCGCTCAGGATATACCGGCGGGGGCGTCGGGGAGTGTCTTCGAGCAGGTGGTCGGCGGGCTCGGCGAAGCCGCGGCCCTGGCGCGCGAGTACCATGAGCTGGGACGCCGCCTCGGCGCCGGAGCCGACGCGGGCTTGCTGACCCGCCTGGAGGCGATCCAACAGCGGTTGGAGGCGATCGACGGCTGGGATAGCGAGCAACGCGCGGAACGGATCCTCTCCCGCTTCGCGCTTGTTCCGGACGCCGATTTCGCGACCCTTTCCGGGGGCCTGCAACGGCGGGTGCTGCTGGCCCGCGCCCTGGTGTCGGAGCCGGATCTGCTGTTGCTGGACGAGCCCACCAACCATCTGGACCTGGACGCCATCGAGTGGCTGGAGGGTTTTCTCCCCGAGTACCAAGGGACCCTGCTGTTCGTCACCCACGACCGGGTTTTCCAACGCAAGCTCGCCACCCGCCTCCTGGAACTGGACCGCGGACGCCTGACGGATTGGCCCGGTGACTATGAGAACTACCTGCGTCGGCGCGAGGAACGCCGGCACGCCGAGGCGCTCGCCAATGCCCGCTTCGACCGCCGGCTCTCCGCGGAGGAGTCCTGGATCCGTCAGGGTATCCGGGCCCGGCGCACCCGCAACGAGGGCCGGGTGCGTCTGCTCCAGGAGATGCGCGCGACGCGGCGACAAAGGCGCGATCCCATGGGCAAGGTGCGCCTGCGCCTGAGTGATGTCGAGCGGAGCGGCAATCTGGTGGTGAAGGCCGACGGGGTCTCCTACGCCTGGAGCGAACAGCCCGTGATACGGGACCTGGAGACCCTGATTCTGCGCGGCGATAAGGTGGGCATCATCGGCCCCAACGGGATCGGCAAGAGCACTCTGCTCAAGCTGCTGCTCGGCGAGCTCGCGCCCGACAGTGGGAAGATCCGCCTGGGCACTAACCTGAAGCTGGCCTATTTCGACCAGCTCCGCGCCGGCCTGGATGAAAACCGGAGTGTGCGGGACAACGTGGCGGGCGGTAGCGACAAGGTGTTGGTCGCCGGCCGGGAGAAGCACGTCATCTCCTATCTGCGGGATTTTCTGTTCACCGCCGACCGCGCCCGCCAGCCCCTACAGGCCCTGTCCGGGGGCGAGCGTAACCGGCTGCTGCTGGCCAGGCTCTTTACCCGCCCCGCCAATCTGTTGGTCATGGATGAGCCCACCAACGACCTGGACGCGGAGACCCTGGAGCTGCTCGAAGAGCTCCTGATCGGCTTCAAGGGGACCCTGCTGTTGGTGAGCCACGACCGCGCCCTGCTCGACGCGGTGGTGACCAGCACCCTGGTCTTCGAGGGCGCGGGAAGGGTGCGGGAATACGTGGGCGGCTACGGGGATTGGTTACGCCAACGCCCGATCGCGCCCGCGACGAACCCGGCTCCCAAGCCCAAGCAGCCTTCCGCACCGCCCGGCCGAAAGCCGCGGACCGCGACCGCCCCCGGCAAGCTGAGTTACAAGGATCAACGGGAGCTGCAAGCCCTGCCGGCGCGCATCGAGTCCCTGGAAACGGAGCAACAAGCGCTTCAGGACCGGATGGCCGATCCCGATTTCTACCGGCAGGCAGGAAATCTTATCGCGGAAACCAAGGAACGGCTTGCCGCCCTCGAAGACGAGTTGGAGCAGGCCTACGCCCGCTGGGAGAACCTGGAAGCAACACAGGGCTAACCGCGCCGTCGTCATAGCTGGAGCCGGGCTGTAAGCACGACGCCAACCCACGGATTTCACCGGGATTCCCCTTATCCTATAGGAAACCCCGCCCCTTATCCGCAGACTACACGGACCCTGCCGTTAATCGAGCGACGGTAGTGGTTAAATTCATAGTGGCATGGTTGTGCGACTTAACGATTCGATCCCCACTGCTTTTGCCATCCCTGGCGC
>JAIZWN010000070.1 GCA_020443945.1 Candidatus Thiosymbion ectosymbiont of Robbea hypermnestra
GACGGCCAACGGGCGCCTTACCCATGACCCACGATCCCTTTGTGGCTTGGTGTCTTTGTGTGAGAATTGAGAACGTCTCCTGGCTTTCGGTTCCGCGGCCTTCGCGGGGCCTTGTCCGCAAGGATCAGTCCCCGCTGTCGTTGTCGCTGCCGCTATCGCTGTCGCTGCCTCTACCACTGCCGATGATCATGTATTCGGGAAAATCCGCGTCCCGCTGGTTCATGGCCTGTTTGTAACCCAGCTTGCCTTGCCGTTTGGCCTTGGCGGCCAGCCTTTTGGCCGTCGCGAAGTCGCCCTTCGTCGCGGCCTGTTCGGCCTGCTCCAGGAATTTGCCGATGTCGCGCCACTCGCCGTTCACCGAGGCGGCCTTTTCGCGCGCCTGGCGCGCCTCGGTCATCAGCCGCTCGAAATCGGCCCGGCCGCCGGCCCAGCCGCTTGGAGGAAGACCACAGGCCAAGGCGGCGACCAGGATCCCGGCGGAGAAACGATGGATGTTCATGTTCGGTAGATTCCGTTTCGGTTTGGTGGTGGGGCGGCCTTTTATTTGCGCGCGCCGGGGCCGTTGAGGGGCAGGCCGTTCTGCATGTAGGTCAGGAAGTATTCCAGATTGCGGTATTCCTCGCCCTGGACCTTGAAGGGTTTGGCCCACACTTGCTTGTTGCAGCCGAAGAAACGCCGGTGCAGGGTGCCCATCTCGCCCCACTTGGAACGATAGACCGGGAAATGGGTGGTGTGGCCCAGGGCCGGGCTCAGGATGTCCGAGCGCAACGGGTTGCCGGCATTCAGCGCGTGACAGTGGGCACAGGAAAAATTGAGCTGACCGCGGCGGGCGAAGTAGAAGCGTTTGCCCTGCTCATAGGCCGCCAACGCCCTGGGGTCGTCCTCTGGGATCTCTACGCGGGTGAGCTGCCCGCGGGACATGTATTGCAGGTAGGAGAGGATATCGGCGATGGCGCCTTTTTTGTATTTGAGGGCCTTCTCGCCATTGGCCTGGCGGCATTCGTTGATGGCCAGCGGCAGGGTGACGACCAGGCCGCGTTCCCGCTCCCAGTAGGGGTATTTGCCGGCAATCTCGGGGCCGTCCGGGAAGCAGTACCGGTAGCTTTTGCCGTTGGCGAAGGGGGTGTTCCACATTTCCTCGCCCTTGGAGATGGCTACCTCGTAGGGCGGAAATTCCTCGATGGCCTCCCAGTTCCCGCGGCTGATGGAGTCGATTGCATAGACCCCGTTGATGAATTCGTCCTTGGGAACGTTAGGGAAGCGCTTCTGGAAGTAGTCCCGCCAGATCGCCAGGTCTTCCTGGGGCGTGGCCGACGCGATGCCGCCGCCGGTCAGGCCCAGGACCGTAAGGAATATGATGAGCTTGTTCATCCGGTTGTTTGCCTTGGGGTGTGCGGGTGAATCCGGCCGGTCAGATCGACCAGATGTAGGCGAGCAGGTCATTGATCTGCCGCTCGGTGAGGATGCCATGCTTGCCGAAAGGCGGCATGCTGGAGTCGGGATTGAGGACGGTCGCATCCCAGATCTGGGCGCGCAGTTTTTTCTTTTCCGTGTAGCGGGCCCGCATGCCCATCAGGGGCGGACCGATACGTCCGGGGCTTGCGGCGTTCGGCAGGATGTGGCAGGCGACGCAGTTTCCCAGCTTACGGTCGTGCGCGATTTTTTTGCCTGCCCGCGGATCGCCTTGTCGGGCGTCCGCGGCGCCGAGGCCAGGCGCCAGGGCCAGCGCGCAGGCGGCGATGAGGGTTGCGCGCAGGGCGCGGACCAGGGTCGCTTTCAACGTAATCATCGGTTACCACTACTGTCCGGTAAAACCTTCGCCCCACTCACGTAACAGCTTGTAAAGACATGCAAAACCGCGGATTTCGGG
>JAIZWN010000071.1 GCA_020443945.1 Candidatus Thiosymbion ectosymbiont of Robbea hypermnestra
ACGGGAAACCTGTCCTCTACTCTACTGGCTTTGTGTGAGAAAAAACGTTGAACATCACGCAGGATTTACCCACTACCCCGCGCCTTTGTTCCCAGCGGAACCTTCTTTTTCACCGGTATGTATCAGCGGGATTGTGTCCACCATATTGGGCGGCGGATGATGTTGTCAGGGAATTGGCTTTGGAATGACCGATGCGGCGGGATGCGCTACGCTTTCCCGCTCTACGGTGCGTGGGAATGAGCAGGGGAGGCGGTTTCTTATGGGAAATGAGCGCCGGTACCGGGAGCGGACGTCGGCGGTTTTGGCAATTTGCCGTCCCTGGCGACTGGCTTCCGGCATTCCCCGCCGGAATGACGGGTTGTCATTTGTGGGGGGATTGAGTGATGGCCCGTGGTGATCCGATGCAAACTTCTCCGGGGTGGGGCGCCCGCCCGGCGCGGGGTCGGCATCCGTTGCGGGTCGTGGGCCGCTGGGTTTTGCTGTTGTTGGTTGCCGCCGGTCTCGCCGGGGTGGTTTACGGGGTGTATCTGGACGGCGCCGTCCGCACTAAGTTCGAGGGTAAGCGCTGGGCGTTGCCGGCGCGGGTGTTTGCCCGGCCGCTGGAGCTGTATGTGGGCCGGCCGCTGAGCGTGGAGACGCTGGTGGGGGAGCTGGGGCGGTTGGGGTATCGGCGGGTGAGGAGCCCGAATCACGCGGGGACTTATGCCCGCCAGGGTGGCCATTTTCTGGTGCATACCCGGCCTTTCCGGTTCTGGGACGGCTCGGAGCCGGAGCGGGTTGTGGCGCTCCGGCTCCAGGATGGCCGGGTGACCCGGCTCGCGGATGCCGATGGCGCGGAGCTGGCTCTGGTGCGCCTGGATGCGGTGCTGATCGCGAGTATTTATCCCACGCACAATGAGGACCGGGTGTTGATCCGCGGCGCGGAGCTGCCGAGGCTGCTGGTCAGGACCCTGCTGGCGGTGGAGGATCGGAGCTTTTTCGAGCATCGGGGGGTGGACCCTTGGGCCATCGCCCGCGCTCTGTGGCGCAATCTGCGGGCCGGCGGGGTGGTGCAGGGGGGCAGTACTCTGACCCAGCAGCTGGTGAAGAATTTTTATCTGACCGATGAGCGCACTCTGGCGCGCAAGCTCAACGAGGCCGCCATGGCCTTGCTCCTGGAGCTGCATTATGGCAAGGCGGAGATCCTGGAGGCCTATGCCAACGAGATCTTTCTGGGCCAGGATGGCAAGCGGGCCATCCACGGCTTCGGCCTGGCGAGTCGTTTTTATTTCAACCGGGCCTTGGATGAGCTGGGGATCGCCGAGACGGCCTTGTTGGTGGCCCTGATTAAGGGGCCTTCCTTTTATCACCCGCGGCGGTATCCGGAACGCGCCCGCCAGCGGCGTAATCTGATCGTGGATGTGCTGCGGGAGCAGGGGGTGATCGACGCCACACAGGCGGCGGCGGCCAAGCGGGCGCCGCTGGGGGTCAGCGACCAGGGGGGGCGGGCGACGGGGGCCTAGCCCGCGTATCTGCAACTGGTGCGCAAGCAGCTGCAGCGGGATTACCGGGAGGCGGATCTGCGCTCGGAGGGGCTGCGCATTTTTACGATGCTGGACCCGCTGGTCCAGGTGGCGGCCGAGGCGGCGGTGCGCAAGCGGGTGCCGGAGCTGGAGCGGTCGCGGGGGCTCCCGGCCGGGTCCCTGGAGTCCGCGGTGGTGGTCGCCTCTGCCGGTCAGGGGGAGGTTCTGGCCCTGGTGGGGGGGCGGGATGCCGACTACGCGGGTTTCAACCGGGCCCTGGACGCGGTGCGGCCCATCGGCTCGCTCATCAAGCCGGTTATTTATCTCACGGCCTTGTCGAAGCCGGCCGGCTACAGCCTGGTGACGCCCCTGGCGGATCGCCCGGTGAGCCTGCGCGTGGAGGGCGGCAAGCTGTGGCAGCCCCGGAATTACGACCGCCGGAGCCATGGGCAGGTGCCTCTCTATCGGGCGCTGGCCAAGTCCTATAATCTGGCGACGGTCAATCTCGGCCTGGCGCTGGGTATCGACCGGGTGGTGGAGACCCTGGGGGCCCTGGGGGTGCGGCGGTCCGTGCAGCCGGTGCCGGCCCTGTTGCTGGGCTCCGTTTCCCTGACCCCGCTGGAGGTGGGTCAGGTCTATCAGACCCTGGCCGCGGGGGGCTTCCGGGCCCCCCTGCGGGCCATCCGCGAGGTGTTGGACGCCTCCGGCCAGCCGCTGAACCGCTATCCGTTGGCCATCCAGCCGGTGGCGGATGCCGCCGCCGTGTATCTCACTACCTGGGCCATGCGGCGGGTGGTGCGGGAGGGAACGGCCAGGGCGCTGCGGAAGCGCCTGCCCGCGGGCCTGACGGTGGCCGGCAAGACGGGCACCACCAATGGTCTGCGGGATAGCTGGTTCGCCGGCTTCAGCGGCGATAAGGTACTGGTCGTCTGGATGGGGCGGGACGATAATAGGCCCGCCAAGCTGACCGGCGCCAGCGGGGCCTTGCGTGTCTGGGGTGATATTATGGCCGCCGTCGAGACCCAGCCCTTGCCCGAATTTCTGCCGGAGGGCGTCACGCAGGTATGGGTCGATCCCGTCACCGGCCTGTTGGCGCGGGCGGATTGCGGGCGTAGGATCAGGGTACCCTTCGCGGTGCTGGGCATACCGATGGCGACGTCCGCTTGCGGCGTTTTGCCCGCGCGGACGCCGAGTCGGCGATCCGAACCCGCGCCCGCGCCCCGTCGCGCCAAGCGGCCCAAGAGGGGCGCCGACGAGTTCAAGAACGAGTTTTTGGGTTACTGATGAAGAGGTTGTTTCTGATTCTTCCATTGATGCTGGGCCTGGCCGCCTGCGCCCCCTCGAGCCGGGTCGGTCCGCCGGCCCCGATTGTGACCATCGGTAAGCCGGGTCTCGAGTTCGTACCGGCGCCGAGATCCGAGTCCGGACCAGACCCAGACCGATATTCAGGTGACCGATGAAGAGACTATTCCTGATTGTTCCCTTGGCGGTGGGAGTTGCCGCTTGCGCTCCTTCGACCCGGGTCGGCCCGCCGGCCCCGATCGTAACCGCCGGCAAGCCGGCGAATGTTCCGGCGCGGCCGCGACCGCGGCCCGGCGAGCCGCCCTCCCGACCGAGGTCGGTCGAGGTTTATCCCTATCGGCCGCCCCCCTCCGCGCCGGATGCCGGCGCTCCCGGGGGGGGCGTACCGGTGGCGGAGGTGCCGCGGACCGGCCCGGTCTCCGAGCCGGCGACGGACCGCGCGACCGCCACGACCGGGGCGTCGAACACCGCTTCCTCACGGGCAACCGATACCGCGCCGCCCCCGCCGGCCTCGACCCTGCCGCCGGCCGCCGCCAAGCTGCTCGAGCAGGCGGAGCACCAGCGCCAGGCGCGGGACTATGTGACTACCGCGGCGACCCTGGAGCGCGCCCTGGGGATCAAGCCTCGGGCCCCTGAGATCTGGAATCGCCTGGCGCGAGTGCGCATGGAGCAGGGGCACCATGCCCAGGCGGCCAATCTGGCCGCGCGCTCGAATGCCCTGGCGGGGACGGAGCAGGCAGCCCTCAAGCAGGACAACCAGGCCATCATCACCAAGGCCCGGCAGGCCGCCGGCGGTACCGCCGGCGCCGCGCAGGCGCAATAGAACGCCCAGGGCGGCCGGCACCCCGTTTCAGAATCTTCTGCACATTAAGGCCACTACCCACGACCGGATACCCCCGCAGGATGGGCAAAGGCGCGCACGTTTGGCCGGCAAGCGAGCCGACGGCGCGCCGTGCCCAACATCCGGCTGGCCGGTGGGCAAACCACCCGCCGGGAGGTACTCCTCATTGATGGGTACGCTTCGTGTCGCGCATCCGACAAGCCTGGAGCCTAGTATCCCATTTCACCTTATTTTGCGTTCTCAGCGCGGCGAGAAGCGGCCGGATGCGAGGCGCGTGAGTGCAGGAATAGCCAGCCTTCTTTCAAGCTCGCGCAACGACTCGGATGGTAGCTTTCGTCGCGCCCGCAGGGAGCCCCCCAACCGCGCCAAGGCGAGGGTACACCCTTCAGGCGATTCCTGCGTGTTGTCAGGTCCCGGATGATTACGGAGGATTTTTTTAAAGAGATGGGGTTTTTGAGCGTGCCAGGATTGGAGCGCTTGGAAGGGTGTTTGGTGATGTAGTTTTGTAGGATGATGGTATGGACCCATCCCCCTTCACCCAACGAGACGGGAGGGAGTGACATTAAGCCATCTGCGAGTAATCGCCCGAC
>JAIZWN010000072.1 GCA_020443945.1 Candidatus Thiosymbion ectosymbiont of Robbea hypermnestra
ACGGGAAACCTGTCCTCTACTCTACTGGCTTTGTGTGAGAAAAAACGTTGAACATCACGCAGGATTTACCCACTACCTCCGGCAGGGATTGCCGGAATCCAGAGCACGCTCTATTCCTATGGGAACGAGAGGGCTGGTGACTGGTATGCTGTTGCGATTGACATTGCAAGAACATATGGCTGCCGACCTTGTGGTTTCAATCGATGCGGTTCACCCCGCTCACTGCCCACAAGTTTCGAAGGATGGGCAGTGAGCGCCAGGGATGGCGCGAACCGCATCAATGAAATGAGGGACTCATGACCCCAACCCAAGCCATCGGTTATGTGCTGCGCCGGCTGTGGTTCTGGCCCCTGATCCTCTGGCTGCGGCCATCGGAGGTGGCGGACCGGCTGCGGAAGCGGCCGGGGCTCGAGCTGACCACGGCCATCCTCGGCTCCGGGCTCTGGGGCGCCTTGGCCGGTGTTTCAGTCTGGCTTTGGACCGGCGACCCCCAAGCCATCTGGGTCCTGACTCTCGCTGTCGCTATCGCTGGCGCTGGCGCTGGCGCTGGCGTTTTCGTTATCGTTATCGCTGTCACTAGCACTGTCGCTGGCGCTGGCGCTGTCGCTGGCGTCGGCATTGACACGCTGGGCATCGCCCTCGTTGTTGCCTTGGGTGTCGGAGCCATTGTTGGGTTCTTCTTCGACAATACCAATGGTCTTGTGGCACGACAGTCTAGGCGGGATCTGCGTATCGCCGCCCAGGCCCAAGTTACTTGGCTGATGTTGAGCTGGGTGTTCTTTCCGCCTCTGGCCATCGCGGTTTATGTCTTGAGTCCCCAGGCAGCGGGGCTCGATGCAAAGCTGGAGCTCCTGGCCCTGTTTCTGGGTCTTACGCCCCTGGTCCTGACGGGCCTCCCGGCCTGGCCCCTGACGGCAGCGCTGGCCCTGTGGCAGTACCGGTCCCATCCCGGCCAAGACTTGGCGCCGGACCAACTGGCGCGGACCATCGCCTTCCGCTGGCAGAGCTTCGCCTATCCCTTGCCCGGTCTGGCTCCCTACCTGATCCGCCTGGGACGGGACGCAGGCCCGGCGGCAGCACTGGGTGCGATCCAAGCGGTGCAGCGCCATACCCTCCAGCAGGCCGCGGCGCGCCGGGCGATCCGGGAACTGGCGTCCGATCCGGCCACCGCGCTGCCCTTCTGCGGTCGGGTGGCACTGGAGACCAATAGCGCCACCCTGGCCGACCTGGCGCGGATCGGCGCTACGGGACAAACAGTCGCCGCACTGGCTGCAAAGCACTATAAGGAGAATTGGGAACCCTTGCAGCTCGATGTGGGTCGCATCCGGCGGGGGAGAGCTTTGCGCATCCTAGGATGGAAGTCCGAGGATCCGGATCAGGCAAGGGATGCGGAAGCGGGTCTGGCATGGATTCGGGAGCGGCCACTTTCGGAACGGATCCTCTATGCCCAAAAGCGGCTGGAGGAGCTGGGCGAGGCCGTGTTGGTCCCCGAGTATCGGGAACTCCTGGATGCTCTGGAAGGGCTCGCCGGTCTATCGGATCTCAGGCGAATCAACCAGTTGCCCCCCGGATCGGGATCGGCTCCGGGCGACGACAGCTGGCTCGCCGGCGGCTGGGCGGTGATCCGCCGGGCCGTCCGCATCGCCCTGAGTGACCTGGAGCGCTATTCTGGCCTGACCACGAAGACCGCCCGGCGCCGCCTTCTGGAGGCCGTCATTGGTCGCCTCCGGGGACTGGGCTGGGAAAAAGTTCCCGCCTATTGGCGGGACATCGCCGAGGAGCTGGTCGACCACTGGGCCGGGGTCCTGGAGGTCGAGGCGCGCCGGGCCCGGGAGTGGCTGCGTCTGGAGGTGGCGCCCTTGGCCGAGCATTTCGTCCCCGGCGACCAAACCCTGCGGCTCCGGGTCCGCAACCCCACCGGCGAACCCGCCCTGAAGGGTGAGATCCGTATGAAGCCGACCGCGGGCCTGGCCTGGGCCCATAAGCAAGCACAACTCGGCCTGCTGGAGGGGGGCAAGGAGACCCTGGTCCCTCTGGACTTCCGGACCGAAGCGGCGGGGGCCCTGCGCATCCAGGGTGAGCTTACGGCCCGGGACCTGGAGAATAACCCCTTCTCCCTGGACTTCGCCTTTCAAATCCAGGTCGCCGCGGCCGGTCGGACCTACCGGATCCCCGACTATCAGCCCTATGTGATGGGCGAGGGACTCGGCGACGACCGCACCTTCGTGGGCCGGGAGGATCTGTTGGGTTGGCTGCGGGGCCTCTGGCTCCAGCCGGGGGGCAAGCCGGCGGTGGTCCTGGTGGGTCAGCGGCGGATCGGCAAGACCAGCCTCCTGAACAAGATCGAGCGGGCCGGCCTGCCGGGGACGAACCTGTTGGGACTCACGCTCAATATCCAGGGCATGGGCAGTGAGTACGACTTCCTCAACGAGACCGCCACCCGCCTGGCGGAGCGGCTGGAGCTGCCGACGCCCTCCCTGGACCGGACCGAGCCCTATGCGGATTTCAAGACCTTTCTGCGGGATGTCCGGGGGCCGCTCGGGGACCGGCGCTTCCTGCTCATGCTGGACGAGGCGGACCTGCTCCCCGAACGGCGGCTGGGCGAGGGGCTGCCGGGCTTCCTGCGCGCCCTGATGCAGGAGCACCGCTACCCCACGGTGCTTCTTTTCTGCGGCACGACCCGGTTGCGGGCCATGGCGCGGGACTACTTTTCCATCCTGTTCAATACCGCCCAGTTCCGCACCCTGAGCTATCTGACCCCGGAGGAATCCGCCCAGGTCCTGCGGCAGCCCGCCCGGAATATCCTGGAATACGACCCGGCGGTGCTGGCCGACGCCTACCGCCTGACCCGAGGACAGCCCCTCCTGTTACAGATGCTCGGGGCCGCGCTGATCAACCGCTTCGGCGAGCAGGTACGCCGGGGCGAGACCCGTAGCGACTATGTGGACACCAACGACTTCGCCGCCGCCATCGAGGGCGTGGTCCAGGCGGAGACCAACGCCGCCTTCGAGAACCACTGGGACGACAGCGACGCGGCCACCCATCGGGTCCTCTCGGCCCTGGCCTGGGCCACGGACGAAACGGACCGGCCCCAGTTGGCGATCGCCGGCCTCGAATCGGCCATGGCCGAGACCCGCCTGTCCCTCCCCCGCGAGCGGACCTTCCAGATCCTGGAACGGCTGGCGGACGACGAGATCCTGGAGCGGGACGGCCCCACCTACCGCTTCTGGGTCCCCCTCTACCGCCGCTGGATCGCCTGGCGCTGGCCGCCGGAGCGGGTGCGGGAAGAAGGCACAGGGGTCAGGTCTTGACCCGTGCCTTCAAGGGTCACGAAGCAAGACCTGACCCCATTTCCCATTGGAAAAGGACATGTCCCGATGCAGAAAAGGTTAGTCGAGGATATCCCTTTGCAGGAGAGGGTGGTTCTGGTTGATCCCGATGACCGCCCGGTCGGCTCCATGGAGAAGCTGGAGGCCCATCGGCGGGGTCTTCTGCACCGCGCCTTTTCCGTGTTTGTTTTCCGACAGGAAAAGAGCGGACCGGAGCTACTGCTGCAACGGCGACACTCGGACAAATATCATTCCCGCGGGTTATGGACCAACAGCTGCTGTAGCCATCCCAGGCCCGGTGAGGACACGATTCAGGCTGGAGAACGCCGCCTGATGGAGGAGATGGGGATCCGGGTTGCCCTGTCGTCCGTGGGCCATTTCATATACGAGGCCTCCCTTGAGAATGGCCTGACCGAACATGAGTTGGACCATGTGCTCATCGGCCGGCATGAGGGAGGAGGCATTTCACCCCACGCAAAGGAGGTCTCGGACTGGCGGTGGGCGGATATCCCCCGGATTCGGGCGGAGCTGAAAACCATACGGGATCGGTTTACCGTGTGGTTTCCCCAAGCCTTCGAACTGGCGGTGGACCATCAGGCAAAGGGGTCAGGTCTTGACCTGTGCCTTCGAGGGTCACGAATCAAGACCTGACCCCATTTCCCCGCACGGTTGAACGCGACCAGCAATGCTTCGAGCTGGGTGCTGTTATCCAATAGTACAGGATTTACAGGATTAAAAGGATTAACAGGATTTTTCTTCGTTCTAGGGGGCGTTCTCAATTAACCGAATCCCCCGAAAATCAAATGCAGCAAACCCATAC
>JAIZWN010000073.1 GCA_020443945.1 Candidatus Thiosymbion ectosymbiont of Robbea hypermnestra
ACGGGAAACCTGTCCTCTACTCTACTGGCTTTGTGTGAGAAAAAACGTTGAACATCACGCAGGATTTACCCACTACCGAATTTTTCAAGGCGCCCATAAACCGACGCAGGGGTTTGGATGCTTAGGGCGGAGTCCATAGCTCAACTCCGTTTGTGACCGCGGATGTTGCGCTTGGCGGTGCGGATGAGTTGGACGATGGGTATGCCGGAGGGGCAGGCGTAGGTGCAGGAGCCGCATTCGACGCATTCCATGATCTGGATGTGTTTCATTTCTTCGTACATCCGGGCTTTGGCGAGCCGGGCGAGTCGGGAGGGATTGAGGAAGTAGGGGCAGGCCTCCAGGCAGCGGCCGCAACGGATGCAGGGGTATTCCCTGGGGCGGGCGGTTTCGGCGGCGGTGAAGGCGAGGACGCCGGAGCTGCTTTTGATGATGGGGGCGTCCAGGCTGGCGATAGGGGTGCCCATCATGGGGCCGCCCATGATGACCTCGCGGGTGTCGTCGCTTAAGCCCCCGCAGAAGCGCAGTACTTCCCGCACCGGGGTGCCCAGGGGGACGATGAGGTTGGCGGGTTGGGCAATGCCGGGGCCGGAGACGGTGACCATGCGGTCGATGTAGGGCAGGCCGGTGTCGAACCAGTCGGCGATGGCGGCGGTGGTGCCGACGTTGTTCATGATGATGCCGAGGTCCGCGGCGTGCAGGCCGGCCGGGACCTCGAGGCCGAGCAGGGATTTGATCATCATTTTGGAGTCGCCCTGGGGGTATTTGACCCGCAGGGGGACTACGCGCAGGGGTTGGTCGGGCCGGATGCGCCGGTCGAGGGCGGTGATGGCGTCGGGTTTGTTGCGCTCGATGCCGATGATGGCCTCCTGGGCGCCGAGCTTGGTCTGGAGGATTTCGATACCGCGCAGGAGGCGGTCGGTATGCTCGACCATGACCCGGTGGTCGTTGGTGAGGTAGGGCTCGCATTCGGCGCCGTTGATGATGAGGTATCGGATCCGAACGCCTTCGCGCAGGGAGTATTTGACGTGGGCGGGCAGGGCGGCCCCGCCCAGGCCGACGACTCCCGAGTCTTGCAGGACGGATGCGAAGTCGTCCAGGGAGAGGGCGCGCCAGTCGGGCGGGGGTTCTACGGCCAGGCGTTGGGTGGCATAGGGGTCGGCCTCGATTTCGATGGCTTTGCTGAATTGGCCGCCGGGGTAGCGGTGTTGGCCGATGGTCCGCACCCAGCCGGTAACCGGGCTGTGCAGGCTGGTGGAGAGGAAGGCGCCGGGCTCGGCGATGCGTTCGCCGCGCCGGACCCGCTGACCGGGGGTAACCACGGGCTTGGCGGGTACGCCCAGGTGTTGGTTGAGGGGTAGCACGTAGCGGCCGACGAAGGGCATGCGTTGGGTCGGCAGGTCCGCGGTCAGGACCTTGTGGTCGTTGGGGTGGACGCCGTGGGCGAAGCCGCGGCGGAGTCGGGTTGCGGGGGCGGTCATTGCATGCGTTCCGTAGGCCATGGGTCAGTGCCATTGAGTCAGGCGTTACCGGTCGGCAAAAAATCCGTAGGGTCCGCCGTGCGGCCCATTGGACAGGAGGAATCACTACCTTGGGTCTGCGCAGCGGACTCTTTGTTACATCAGAGTTTCTCGAGCTCTTCGATTGGAAGTCCTGAAATTTCAGCGATGTCGGTCAAGTTGATCCCTTTTTGCTTCATGACCCTGGCCATGGCAATGGATTTTTCCTTCAATCCTTCTGCCTTGCCTTCTTCTCTGCCTTCCTCCCTGCCTTCTGCCTTGCCCTCCTCCCTGCCTTCTGCCTTGCCTTCCTCCCTGCCTTCTGCTCTGCCTTCTTTTCTCCCGGCTTCTCGGCCTTTTTCCATCCCTTCAGCCATCCCTTCCTTTTTTCCATCCAGGCGTCCATCGTGATAGCTGGATTGATACATGCTGGCCTGGTAGCTCAGCTCTTCCAGGTGCCACTCGTA
>JAIZWN010000074.1 GCA_020443945.1 Candidatus Thiosymbion ectosymbiont of Robbea hypermnestra
CGGTGACCCACCGACACATGTATGGGTTTGCTGCATTTGATTTTCGGGGGATTCGGTTAATTGAGAACGCCCCCTAGTACCTAGTTTCCCAATATTCTTCTCGTATATATTTATACAATACGATGATATATAAACGTAAATTTTATTTGCAATATGAAAAATAATTCGGAACTAGACACTAGTACCCCGAAAGCCAAAGGTTACTACATTCACCGCGGGGTGGTGTTCTAACTGTGTTGTTGCCGAATAGAAGGAACCCTTTTGATTCCCTCACCAGGACGTGCTCTCCGATGAGCTGAGGGGCTTTTGGGGCCGGTAAACTATTCGTGTCTGCCTTCGTGTGTATCCGTGGTTCACGTCTGTGGTTTTTGGGTGTATCCGTACTGATAACAACAAAATTAGAATACTACCCACCGCGGTTGCTCCCTATTCTACGTGGGCCGGTCGCCGGTGACCCGCTCCGCCCACTGCTCGAGGGCGTCCAGCAGGGCGAGCCGTTGCGGGTCTCCGACCGATTCCCGGCGTAGCTCCGCCAGGCGTTCCCGGTAGGTCCCCAGGGTGATGCCGGCACTGGAGCCAGAGTCGGAACCGGCCAGGCGTTGCGCCCGGTAGGCGTCCCACTCTTCCCGTTCCTGTTGCGTGAGGGTTTGTGGCCAGTTGCGGGCCCGGTAGCGCGCGAGCATCGCGGGCAGGCGCGGGTCCTGGAACGCGAACCGCGCCGCCGCCAGCGCTTCCGGCCCGAGTCCGCGCAGGCGCGTCATTTCCCGCCGATCGGCGTCGGGGAAGAAGCCGCCGGAGTAGAGCATCAGGTCCGGATCCGTCTCCGGCTCGAAGGTCGCCAAGAGGTGGACTTGTTGCACCTTGTCCGCCAGTCCGGGCGCGGCTTGCAGCCGGCGCGCGTGACGGGCGACGAGGGCGGCGTCGATCCGCCAGCGTTCGGCGGCTTCCGCCGTCAGGGTTTCCATGGGGGCCAGGATGGGACAGCGGTTGATGTGGACCGTCTTCAGGGGGATCCGGGTCACCCCATCGGGCAGGTCCTGGGCGCGGCTGAACAGGCGCTGGTGGAGTTCCTCGGGGCCCAGCTCGAGCAGCGGGTCCGGGGGGTGACGCAGGTCGAAGCAGACGACGCCGTTTTGGTTGATCGGGTGCCGCGCTACCGGCAGCACGGGGGCGATGCAACCCGACTCCGCCGGATAGCGGGCGGAGACGTGGAGCAGGGGGCCGCCCCGGGCCAGCAGGTCCGCCGCCCGGTGCTTGGCGCGGAGCGAGAGGGCGTAGGCGAACAGGCGCGGTTGACGCGCCTTGAGCCGCCGTGCCAGATGGATGGTGGCGCGCACGTCCGCCAGGGCATCATGGGCGCCCGCGTGTTCGATGCCGTTGGCGGCGGTGAGGTGTTCGAGGCGGAAGGAGGCGACCCCATCCTCGCGCCGGGGCCACTCGATGCCCTCCGGCCGCAGGGCGTGGGCGAGGCGCAGGGTATCGATCAGGTCCCAGCGGGAGTTGTGGTTTTGCCACTCGCGGGCATAGGGGTCGAAGAAGTTGCGGTAGAGGAGGTGGCGGGTGACCTCGTCGTCGAAACGGATGCTGTTGTAGCCCGCCCCACAGGTGCCGGGCCGCGCCAGCTCGCGATGAACGGCGGCCGCGAACTCGGCCTCGAGCAGGCCCTCGCGTTCCGCCCGCTGGGGCGTGAGGCCGGTAACCAGGCAGGCATCGGGATGGGGAAGCAGGTCGTCTGCGGGGCGGCAGAAGAGGACCTGGGGCTCGCCGACCGGCCGCAGGTCCGCGTCCGTACGCAGACCCGCGAACTGGGCCGGACGGTCCCGCCGCGGATCGGAGCCCCAGGTCTCGTAGTCGTGCCAGTAGAAGGTTTGACTCACGAGGGCGGAAGGATCACCGGTGGAGGGTTTTTTTCAGGGGCTGTTGTCAAGTAAAAAATTGGGCGGTGTCTTTATTTGGGGACCTTGAAAAATTGCTGCCGTGCAATCCTTCAAGGTCCCCATTTTGTTGTCCTGTGCTTTGCCATAGGGTGACACCCACTTAGAACGAAGAAAAATCCTGTGAATCCTGTACTATTGAAGTAGAGTAGAGGACAGGTTTCCCGTGTCCTTAGATTTGGCCTATCCGTTC
>JAIZWN010000075.1 GCA_020443945.1 Candidatus Thiosymbion ectosymbiont of Robbea hypermnestra
CGGTGACCCACCGACACATGTATGGGTTTGCTGCATTTGATTTTCGGGGGATTCGGTTAATTGAGAACGCCCCCTAGCGGGCCTCGGTCCGCCGTTGCCGCCGTCGCCGCCGTCGAACCCACGTGGCGGGCCGCCCCGAGAGTCGGTTCTTGTTTCTCTCGGCTCCGTTTTCCATGACAATCACGGTGAAGCCGCGCGGTCGTTGTGGGCGTACAATGGCCCGATCGTTGCTGGACCTTTGGTAGAGGTGAAGCCCATGTCCTATCAGTTCGTCGATCGAGCGCCGACTCCGGGCGCCGCCCCGCAACCGCCCGGCCCTTACCAGCACGAGGACCTGGAGCGTTATTACCGGGCGAGCCGGGAGGTTGTCTCCAATCGGGATCGGATTCAGGATGCCCAGGGCGAGCTCCGGGCGCTGGAGCACAGCGAGGCGGTCGAGCTCTTTCAGAAGCAGGTGGATCTGCTGCAGAAGCGCCTGGTCACGGATCCCCAGTATTTCAACCGGCTGTTCATTGCCGAGGGGATCGACGCCATCGCCTGGGAGTTCCGCAAGGAGGAACTGGACCCGGACTTTACCCACAGGCTTTGGGGCCTGTTGCTCCGGGATGACGACATGAGCACCCTCTTGTTGCGCTTCCTGTGGAATATTCCTCTGAAGTTCAAGCGCAAGTTCATCCGCGCCATCGACGAGCATCTGTCCGACCGTTATCCCATCTTCAAGGGGTTGTCGGTGGGCTGGCCGGGGGAGAATGCGATCCCGCCCTATATTCGTCCTCCCGAGGAGCGGGCCCGGGATTTCGATCTGGTCAACCAGGGGTATCTGGGCTACATGGGGCTCGGCTACAGCTTCCGCGAGGTGGCGCTCTTCGTCTGGTTGGAGGTGCTGCGGGATAAACAGTGCGACGACCGCCCCTGTGAGGTGGGTCTGCCGGTGATGGACGGCGGCGAGAACAAGGGGGGCTGTCCGGTCAAGATCCATATCCCGGAGATGTTGCATCTGATGGGGGAGGGCAAGTTCCGCGAGGCTCTGCTGCTGATCAAGGAGTCCAACCCCCTGCCCAACGTCACCGGCCGGGTGTGCCCACAGGAAATCCAGTGCCAGGGGGTCTGCACCCATAACCAGCGCCCCATCGAGATCGGGCAGCTGGAGTGGTATCTGCCCCAGAGCGAGAAGGTGCTGAACCCGGACAAGTACCGGAAGCTGCCCAAGGTCATCAGCCCCTGGGCCAGGGCCGAACGTCCGCCCATCGCGGTGGTCGGCTCCGGCCCCGCCGGCCTGATCAATGCCTATCTGCTCTCCAAGGAGGGCTATCCGGTCACGGTGTTCGAGGCCTTTCACGAGCTGGGCGGCGTGTTGCGCTACGGGATCCCGGAGTTTCGCCTGCCCAACGAGCTGATCGACGATGTGGTCAAGAAGGTCGAGCAGCTGGGCGGCAAGTTCGTCCGCAACTTCATCGTCGGCAAGACCGCGACCCTGGAGGCCCTGAAGCGCGCCGGCTTCTGGAAGATCTTCATCGGCACCGGTGCCGGCCTGCCCCGCTTCATGAGCGTGCCCGGCGAGCACCTGCTCGGCATCCTGTCGGCCAACGAGTTTCTCACCCGCGTCAACCTGATGCAGGCCCACAAGGCGGAGTACGAGACCCCCCTGCCCGCCACCGCGGGCAAACAGGTGATGGTGATCGGCGGTGGCAACACCGCCATGGACGCGGCCCGCACCGCCCGCCGCCTGGGCGGCGAGGTCACTATCGTCTACCGCCGCACCCAGGCCGAGATGCCGGTGCGGGTGGAGGAGCTGCACCATGCGCTGGAAGAGGGCATCCAGCTCAAGGTGCTGCGGGCGCCCAGGGAGTTCATCGGCGACCACAAGACCCAGTTCGTCACCCGGGCCGCGCTCGACGTCATGGCGTTGGGGGAGCCCGATGCCTCCGGGCGGCGGCGTCCGGTGGTGACCGGCGATACCGAAGAGATGCCCGTGGACCTGGTCATCATGGCCCTGGGCAATGCCTCCAACCCCATCGTCAAGGACGCCGAGCCGGAGCTCAAGACCAGCAAGTGGGGCACCATCGAGATCCGCTCCGGCACCCAGGAGACCTCGGTGGACGACGTCTACACCGGCGGCGACGCGGCCCGGGGCGGCTCCACCGCCATCAAGGCCGCCGGCGACGGCCAGGAGGCCGCCCGGGAGATCATGGGCGCCAACCCCTTCGCCCTCAGCGAAATCAAATCCCTGGTGGAACACGCCGAGCACTACACCGAGATCGGCCAGGCCCCCCAGCGGATCCTGGAAAAAATCGAGCTGGCCGAGGGAATCGTCGAGTTCGTCGTCTACTCCCCCCTGATCGCCAAGACCGCCAAGGCTGGCCAGTTCGTGCGGGTCCTAGCCTGGGAGAAGGGCGAGCTCATCCCCCTGACCCTGGCGGACTGGGACACCGAGGCCGGCACCATCGACCTGGTCATCCAAGGGCTGGGCAGTAGCACCCTGGTCATGAACAAGATGGCGGTAGGCGAGGCCTTTACCGGCATCGCCGGTCCCCTCGGGCTACCGAGCCAGCTCCACCGCTACGACCAGGGCGAGCCGGTCGTATTCTGCGCCGGCGGCGTCGGCCTGCCCCCCGTGTACCCCATCATGCGCGAGCACCTGCGCATGGGCAACCGGGTCACCCTCATCGCCGGTTTTCGCACCCGAGACCTCATGTTCTGGGACGGACCCGAGGCGCGCATCGGCCAGCTCCAGGCCGAGTTCCCGGACACCCTCGAGGTCGTCTACGCCACCAACGACGGCAGCTTCGGCGTCAAAGGCTTCGTCACCGGCCCCCTGGAAGGCATGCTGGAAAACGCCAAGGCCGGCGCCGGTCCCCAGGTCGGCGAGGTCGTCGCCATCGGTCCGCCCCTCATGATGCGCGCCGTCAGCGACCTCACCCAGTCCTACGGGGTCCGCACCATCGCCAGCCTCAACTCCATCATGGTGGACGCCACCGGCATGTGCGGGGCCTGCATGGTCCCGGTGACCGGCGACGACGGCAAACTGGTGCGCAAACACGCCTGCATCGACGGCCCGGAGATCGATTCGCACATCATCGACTGGGATAAGTTCATTCCCAGATTCCAACAATTCAAGCGGCAGGAAGACCACAACCGGCGGCAGCACGGGTTGTAGCTTCGAGCTGTAGCTTCGAGCTTGCCCCAATCCCCAAGCGATGGCAGATTAGGACCATAACCTCTGCCGTGCAGCTCTGCGAAGCGCTGACTACAGCCCCAGACGACAAGGCCCGGGCGAAGCTGATCGCCGAGGCCTTCGAGCGCCTGGAAGAACGTTATCCGCACCTTCCGGATTTAGCCACCCGGGCGCACCTGCGAGAGACGGAGCTGCGACTGCGCATGGAGATTGAGCAAGTACGCGCCGAGCTGCGGGCCGAGCTTGAGCAAATCCGAGCCGAGATGCGAACCGAGCTGGAGCGGATCCGAGCGGAGTTTCGGACCGAGAGCGATCAGGTGAAGAAAGAGATAACCGACCTCAAATTGGAAATCGCCCGGGTCAAAACCGACCTCATCAAATGGATCGTTCCGCTGATGTTTGCCCAAGTTGCCGTCATTGCGGCCCTGGTCAAGCTGCTCTAAGCTGGGGACAAACCCTTCTTACGGGGCCCGGCTCACCCGGTTCCGTCCAGCCTTCTTGGACGCATAGAGGGCATTGTCGGCGGCCTGGATCAGGCGCTTGGCGGCTTGATCTCGCGTTGGAACCATGGCGGCAACTCCGGCGCTGACCGTGACGCGGCCCGATGCCTTGCACCCCGTATTGGGAGCACTGTGGGTGATTGTCAGCGACTCGATGACTT
>JAIZWN010000076.1 GCA_020443945.1 Candidatus Thiosymbion ectosymbiont of Robbea hypermnestra
TGTGGTTTCCGGGATTTGGCGTAGAGACCTCCCCTCACCATCATGGTTGTCCGCAGATTACGCCGATTTTCACGGATGACTGCGTTTTTTCATCGGCGAAAATCCGCGTAATCCGCGGATTCAAGCATCACAGATCACAAAATTACAACACTACCCAACTTGCAAGCTCGGTGCCGCGCGGCATTGGGCGCCTGAGCCAAGCCGTTAGCCACAGGAAATTGTTTTTATCCGGAGGTAAACAAATAATGAAACTAAAACTGCCTATATTCATTTTCCTCGCGTTTCTCCTTTCCCCACTCCATGCTTCCCCACCTGGGCCCCTACCCTGGGTACACTCCGAATTTAACGTCGAAACCAAATCCGGACTCGTGTCGTTCCGGATGGAATGTCCAAAAGGCAAATTGACAAAACTTGTTGCCACTCGGGACAAAAAATCTACTCTTTTTCCTATCGATCGACTCTCGGTCTTCAAAACAATCGGTCCATGTTCCGGGGTCACCACCAAATTGTCTCTTGAAAACGAAAGCTCAGGAGTAGAACACGGGATAGAATTAAATATTGAATTATCTCAGGGTTACCGGAACGAAAAATTGTGGATTTATTTGGATCTACGGAAATTTAAATTTACATCCGCACAACGTTGGCTCACTCCCGGAGGGGAAAAGTCATCGATTGAAAAATTAGATTTGCAGGTGCAATAAAAGGGGTTAGATCTTGACCCCATTCCCTCTATGGCCTAAAGCCCCTCGCCCCTGGCGGGAGAGGGGTTGGGGAGAGGGGGAATCAATGGGAAAGGGGTCAGGTCTTGGCCCGTGCCTTCAAGGGTCATGGATCAAGACCTGACCCCATTTCCCGCTGAAGCGTTGGGTATACACGCCGTTTAAAACGAGGATATCTCGGGTAGTCCTAAAATCTGTAGGATGGGGCGCGAGACCACGCTAGGCTTTGCCTGTCCTATCATCCTATAGATCAC
>JAIZWN010000077.1 GCA_020443945.1 Candidatus Thiosymbion ectosymbiont of Robbea hypermnestra
TGTGGTTTCCGGGATTTGGCGTAGAGACCTCCCCTCACCATCATGGTTGTCCGCAGATTACGCCGATTTTCACGGATTACCGAATTTTTTCATCGGCGAGAATCTGCGTAATCTGCGGATTCACGCATCACAGATCACAAAATCACAACACTACCAAATGGTGTACTACTCGCCTTCTACCCTGCGCAAGAATTCCGCCGGACTCAGGATGGGGATGCCTTCGATGTTTCCGAGCACCCGCAGGTCTTTGTCCCCGGAAATCAGATAATCGACCCGCGCCGCTACCGCCGCGTTCAACAAGGGATCGTCGTTTGGGTCGCGGCAGACGGCTTTAAATTCGATGGGGGTCACGAAATCCGAGGACAGCAGGATTTCGTTCAGGATTTCCCGGCGTTTTGGACGCGAGACATAGCGATCGAATTTGTTCCGCAACAGAATGCGGGCCAGCTCGTTCGCCGTCGTTTCGGAGAGGACCAGCCTCCCGATGCCCAGCAGGAAGTAGTCGAGGACTTTGGCGGGGGTCCCGGCGGTCAGGAGACCGCTGACGAGGACATTGGTATCGCAAACACAGCGATAACCGTTACTCATTGGCGAGTAGGTCATGGAGTATCGCCGGCGTCAGTCCGTTGGCGCTCGCCTCGCGGCGAACATCCTCCAGGAGCCCGCGCACCCGCTCGGAGCGTCCCCCCATGCGGGTGTAATCGTCCGGGGATACCAGGACCGCGGCCGGCCGGCCATTGCGTAGAATGGAGACGGGCTCGCGTTGCACCGATTGCAGCAGATCGCCGAATCGATCTTTGGCCTCTTTAGCGCCGATGGTTTGCATGATCTTACGATCTCTGGAAGGGAACACCCCCAGTGTAGCTCGAAGAGCTACTTTGTCAACCTTTCAGTAGTGTTGTAATTTTGTTGTCCCTGGGTATATACGCCGAATCCCGGACACAACCAAAGCAAAACAAGTTCCGGTTTTATCGGCACGCGCGTCGCAATCTGCTAATAGGACAGGATTCACAGGATTTTCAGGATTACCTTTTGTGGGTTCTGAACGTTCGCCGCACGGTGACACGGTAACACGGTGTCCAAAATTGACCCGTAGTCCGCTGTCGATTCCCGTTGCGACCAAGTCATTGACCCACGGAATTTCCGCCTCCCGCGGAACCATTTCAAGCGCTTTGAACTCACAGATGTTCGCGGTTCTTGGTCCGTAGATTACCCACCGTAAAAAAATCCTGTTCATCCTGAACATCCTGTTAATCCTGTACGATTGGAAGACAGTACGAACCACGAGGAATTGCTCGACCTGTCAGCGGTGGCGCCGTCACTTTGTTGTCTCTGGGTATATACGCTGAATCCCGGAAACAACAAAGTTAGAACACTACCGAACTTTGCAATTGCGTTCATGGTTCTTATTTTTAATCGATCCCATTTGCGTTTACTTGCGGCAAAACAAGAAAGGGATCTCGGGTCTACACCGTCAGGTACTCCTTCACCAGATTGTCTCCCAGGGCATCCATTTTGCCCTCGGCCATCAGGCGTCCCCGATCCAGGATCAAAAAGCGGTCCGCCACCCGGCGGGCGAAGGGGAGCTTCTGCTCCACCAGGATCACCGTCAGCCCCAGCTCCCGGTTCAGTCTGATGAGGATATCGCCGATATCGCGCACGATGTTGGGTTGGATACCCTCCGTGGGCTCGTCCAGGATCAGGAGCCTGGGAGCGATCGCCAGGGCGCGACCGATAGCGAGCTGCTGTTGCTGGCCACCGGAGAGGTCGCCGCCGCGACGGCCGAGCATCTCCTGCAGCACGGGGAATAGCTCGAAGACGAGCGCCGGGAGCCGTTTGTCGCGGTCCGTCCGCGCCGGCAGGCCGATCCGTAGATTTTCCGCCACCGTGAGCATGGGAAAAATCTTCCGACCCTGGGGTACATAGCCGATCCCAAGACGGGCCCGCTTTTCCGCCGCCGACCCGGCCAGATCGATTCCCTGGTATTCCAGGTTGCCGGAACGCAGGGGCAGGAGGCCCATGATGGTATTCATCAGGGTAGTCTTGCCGACCCCGTTACGGCCCATGACGCAGGTGCAGCGGCCCCTGGGAAAATCCATATCCAGATCCCAGAGGGTGTGGCTCTCGCCATAGTATTGGTTGACGCGCCGCAGGCTCAGCATGGGCGACCTACTCCGATCACAGGAAAATACGGTGGTGTCTTAGATTTGTGGTTTCCGGGATTTGGCGTAGAGACCTTCCCTCACCATCATGGTTGTCCGCAGATTACGCCGATTTTCACGGATTACCGCATTT
>JAIZWN010000078.1 GCA_020443945.1 Candidatus Thiosymbion ectosymbiont of Robbea hypermnestra
CCACAAAAAATAATCCTGAAAATCTAAGAAAATCCTGTGAATCCTGTCCTATTAGCAGATTGCGACGCGCGTGCCGAAACATGCTGGAGGTCCTTTCCGAAAACCGGGAGCTCCGGGCACGGGTTGAGGAGGCCGAACACATGTTGACCCAAGTCGAAATCGAACGTCTGCCGTCCTTTACCATCGGCTTCAAACGTGGCGAGGCCAGAGGTAAGGCAGAAGGTAAAGCAGAAGGTAAAGCAGAAGGTAAGGCACAGATTGTGCGGCATCTGTTGCACCGGCTCGACGTGACGAAAACCTCGGAGCTGCTCGGCCTCCCGCCGGAGGAGGTAGAGCAGATCCTGGCGTCGGGTGACGATAGGGCGCCTTGAAAAATTCAAGGCGCCCGCGCGGGGCAGGGATGCCCCGCCATGTTTCAAGTACATCAGTACTTGAAACAGGAAAGCAGATTTTCAAGGCGCCCGATAAAGAACAATCGCATTGTACCGGCGGGCTTTGGTATCTTGGCGCGGGCAATTTTCCTACCGGACCGTCCCGTGACTACCGATACCAATTCCCTCCACGCCGACCGCATCCTGATCCTGGATTTCGGCTCCCAATACACCCAGCTCATCGCCCGCCGGGTGCGCGAGGCCGGCGTCTACTGCGAGCTCCATCCCTGGGACCTGGACGCCGACCGGCTCCGCGACTTCGGCACCAGGGGGGTGATCCTCTCGGGCGGTCCCCAGTCGGTCCAGGAGCAGGCAACGCCGCGGGCCGCCAATGCCCTGTTTGCGCTCGGCATTCCGGTGCTCGGCATCTGCTACGGCATGCAGACCATGGCGGCCCAGCTTGGCGGCCGGGTGGCCACCGCGACCCATCGCGAGTACGGCTACGCCCAAGTGCGCGCCCGCGGTCACTCCCGTCTGCTGCGGGACATCGAGGACCACACCAGCCCGGAAGGCCATGGCCTGCTGGATGTCTGGATGAGCCACGGCGACCGGGTGGACGCCCTGCCGCCGGGATTCTCCGCCATCTGCACCACGGACAACGCGCCCCTGGCCGGCATGGCGGACGAGGCGCGGCGTCTCTACGGCCTCCAGTTCCACCCGGAGGTTACCCACACCCGCCAGGGACAACGCATCATCGAGCGCTTCGTCCACGAGATCTGCGGCTGCGGCAACCTCTGGACGGCGGATAACATCATCGAGGATGCCATTGCCGGGATACGGCGCCGGGTAGGCGCCGACCCGGTGCTGCTCGGCCTCTCCGGGGGGGTGGACTCCGCCGTGGTGGCCGCCCTGCTGCATCGCGCCATCGGCGACCAGCTCACCTGCGTCTTCGTCGACAACGGGCTGCTGCGGCTGGACGAGGCCGAGCAGGTCATGCGCACCTTCGCCCGGCACATGGGGGTCCGGGTGATCCGCGTCGACGCCCAGGAGCGGTTCCTCGCCAAGCTCGCGGGCGTGACCGACCCGGAGCACAAACGCAAGCTCATCGGCAACGGTTTCATCGAGGTCTTCGAGGAAGCCGCGGACAAACTCCCCGGCGTCCAATGGTTGGCCCAGGGAACCATCTACCCCGACGTCATCGAATCGGCGGGGGCCGACACCGGCAAGGCCAAGGTCATCAAATCCCACCACAACGTAGGCGGACTACCCGCCGCCATGCGGCTGCGACTCATCGAACCCCTGCGGGAGCTCTTCAAGGACGAGGTGCGCAAGATCGGCGTCGAGCTCGGTCTGCCCTCCGAGCTGGTCTACCGCCACCCCTTCCCCGGCCCCGGACTCGGGGTCCGCATCCTGGGCGAGGTCCGCAAGCCCTACGCGGATATCCTGCGCCGGGCGGACCAGATCTTCATCGAGGAACTGCGCCGGGCGGACCTGTACGACCAGGTCTCCCAGGCCTTCGCCGTCTTCCTGCCCGTCAAATCCGTCGGCGTGGTGGGCGACAACCGCCACTATGATCACGTCATTGCCCTGCGGGCGGTAGAGACCCTGGACTTCATGACCGCCCGTTGGGCCCAGCTGCCCTACGACTTCCTCGACCAGGTCGGCCGACGCATCGTCAACGAGGTACGCGGCGTCTCCCGGGTAGTCTACGACATCACCGGCAAGCCGCCGGGCACCATCGAATGGGAATAACGATTGATGATAGTGGCTAAATTTTAAGTGATGAAATCTGCCGACCCCTACCCCGTCATTCCGGCAGGGATTGCCGGAATCCAGGCGCCAGGGATGGCAAAAGCAGTGGGGAT
>JAIZWN010000079.1:0-10000 GCA_020443945.1 Candidatus Thiosymbion ectosymbiont of Robbea hypermnestra
CCACAAAAAATAATCCTGAAAATCTAAGAAAATCCTGTGAATCCTGTCCTATTAGCAGATTGCGACGCGCGTGCCGACAAAACCGTAACCTATTTTGCTTTGGTTGTGTCCGGGATTCGGCGTATATACCCAGGGACAACAAAATTACAACACCACCCGAAAACCGACGCTGCGCGGCGGAAACCGAACAGCCCCACCGCTCACAAGCGAGCCGGTATCGATACTTGAGAGACTGCCGTTTTAGACAGTCCCTATCTGACTAATCCCTTTAAAAACATAGAGTTAGTTTTCGATCGAACCCTCTGCCGCAAGGGGGTTCCCAGACAGCCTCTAAGGACCGACCGTGGCCGACTACAAAAACACCCTGAACCTCCCCAAGACCGCCTTTCCCATGAAGGCCGACCTCGCCCGGCGCGAGCCCGCCATCCTCGCGCGTTGGGAACAAACAGACCTCTACGGCCGGATCCGCAAGGCCGCGGCGGGTCGGGAAACATTCATCCTCCACGACGGCCCCCCCTACGCCAACGGGGAGATCCACATCGGCCACGCCGTCAACAAAATCCTGAAGGACATCATCGTCAAATCCCGGACCCTGGACGGCCTGGACGCCCCCTATATCCCCGGTTGGGACTGCCATGGACTGCCCATCGAGCTCCAGGTGGAGAAAAAAAAGGGCAAGCCCGGCGTCAAGATCGGTCCGGCCGAGTTCCGCCGGGCCTGCCGCGACTATGCCCGGCGGCAGGTGGACGCCCAGCGCAAGGACTTCAAACGCCTGGGCGTACTCGGGGACTGGGAGAACCCCTACCTCACCATGGACTTCGGCTTCGAGGCCGACAGCCTCCGGGCCCTGGGGCGCATCATCGCCAACGGCCACATCCAGCAGGGCTACAAGCCGGTGCATTGGTGTACCGACTGCCGCTCCGCCCTGGCGGAGGCCGAGGTCGAATACGCCGACAAGGAATCGAGCGCCATCGACGTGCGCTTCCGGGTACCGGACCAAGACACCCTACCGGCCGGTTGTCGCCCCCCGCCCGACGACCCTGGGAACGGCCCCCTATCGGTCATCATCTGGACCACCACCCCCTGGACCCTGCCCGCCAACCAGGCCGTCGCCCTCCATCCCGAGCTGACCTATGCGCTGGTGCGGACCCAAAACGAGCAAGGGCATGAGTACCTGCTCCTGGCCGAAGGACTCGTGCATGCCACCATGGACCGCTACGGCATCCGGGACTACCAGGTGATCGGCCATGATCGCGGCGCGGCCTTCGAGGGCATCGAACTCCGGCATCCCCTCTACGACCGCGTGGTGCCCGTAATCCTGGGTGAGCACGTCACCCTGGACGCCGGCACCGGCGCTGTCCACACCGCCCCCGGCCATGGCCTGGAAGACTACCTGGTGGGACAAGGCTATGATCTGCCGGTAGACAACCCGGTGGGGGCCGATGGCCGCTTCCTGCCGGATACCCCCCTCTTCGCCGGCGTCCCCGTCTTCGCCGCCAACCCACAAGTCATCGAGGTTCTCGAAGAGCGGGGCAACCTGCTGCATAAGGCCCGCCTCCGCCACAGCTATCCTCACTGCTGGCGTCACAAATCCCCCATCATCTTCCGCGCCACCCCCCAATGGTTCATCGCCATGGACCACCAGGGACTACGCGCCGCCGCCCGGCGCGAAATCGCCCAGGTCCGCTGGATACCGGACTGGGGCCAATCCCGCATCGACAACATGGTGCGCAACCGCCCCGACTGGTGCATCTCCCGCCAACGCACCTGGGGCCTGCCCATCCCCCTGCTGGTCCACAAAGAAAGCGGCGAGCCCCACCCGGACACCCAGGCGCTCATCGAGCGGATAGCCCAACGGGTCGAACAACAGGGCATCGACGCCTGGTTCGCGCTCAAACCCCAAGACCTCCTCGGCGACACCGAAGGCGCGCACTACGAAAAGGTCCCGGACACCCTGGACGTCTGGTTCGACTCCGGCGTGACCCACGCCTGCGTACTAAAACGGCGCGCCGGCCTGCGCGCGCCGGCGGACCTCTACCTGGAAGGCTCCGACCAACACCGCGGCTGGTTCCAATCCTCCCTGCTCACCGGCGTCGCCATGCACAATCGGGCGCCCTATACCCAGGTACTCACCCACGGCTTCACGGTAGACGCCAAGGGCGAAAAAATGTCCAAATCCAAGGGCAACATCGTGCGGCCCCAGGACGTCATGAAAACCCTCGGCGCCGACATCATCCGCCTCTGGGTCGCCGCCACCGACTACCGGGGCGAAATGAACGTCTCGGACGAAATCCTCAAACGCACCGCCGACGCCTACCGCCGCATCCGCAACACCGCCCGCTTCCTCCTGGCCAATCTCGACGGCTTCGACCCCGCCGCCAATCGGGTCGCGCCCGCCGCCATGCTCGCCCTCGACCGCTGGGCGGTAGACCGGGCCCAACAGCTCCAGCAAGAAATCATCCAGGCCTACCAAGACTACCAGTTCCACCTCATCTACCAGAAAATCCACAACTTCTGCGTCCTGGACATGGGCGGCTTCTACCTGGACGTCATCAAAGACCGCCAATACACCACCCAGGCCGACGGGCTACCCCGGCGCTCCTGCCAAAGCGCCCTCTACCACATCGCCGAGGCCATGAGCCGCTGGCTCGCCCCCATCCTCAGCTTCACCGCCGAAGAAATCCACCAACACCTACCCGGCGAACGACCCGACTCCGTATTCCTTGAAACCTGGTATCCGGGCCTCTTCCCCCTCGACCCCGACACCAACCTCGACCGCCGGCTGTGGGACCGCGTCCTGCAAATCCGAATCAACATCGCCAAACACCTCGAAGCCGCCCGCACCAGCGGCGCCATCGGCTCCTCCCTGGACGCCGAGCTCGACCTCTACTGCGCGCCCGACCTGGCCGCCACCCTGGCCCCACTCGCAGACGAGCTGCGCTTCCTCCTCATCACCTCCTACGCCCGGATACACCCGCTCGCACACCGACCCGCGGACGCCCACGACACCGAGCTGCCCGGCCTGGCGGTCACAGTCACCCCCTCCGCCCACGCCAAATGCACGCGCTGCTGGCACCACCGCGCGGACGTAGGCGCCCACCCGGAACACCCCGACCTCTGCGGGCGTTGCGTCACCAACATCGCAGGCAACGGAGAAAACCGGCGGTTCGCCTGATCCGAATCGAACCGCATTGAACCGCAAAGGCGCAAAGGGCGCGAAGGAGAGAAAAACCCGAACCGCAAAGGCGCGGAGAACGCAGAGGGAAAATTCACCAGGATTCCCTCCAAACCATCAGGCCACCATTCCGGCAGGAAATACCGGAACGCAGGATGGGCAGTGAGCACCAAGGATGGTGCGAACCGCATCAATCATATAATGGTAATATGCAAGAGTCGTAATCCCGTCCCGAATACTTACGGCAATATTCCAATAGGACAGGATTAACAGGATTAACAGGATTTTTCTTTGTTTTACGACTCGTATTGCCGTACGGTGGAGTTCCGACCAACCTACCTCGTTGCTACCACACCGTCATTCCGGCAGGGATTGCCGGAATCCAGTCGCCAGGGATGGCAGCCAACGAAGAATATTCGTTTTTCCGAAGCAGTTGCATGTGCCGAAGCGTTCGGCTTTCGATTGGACAGAATCAACGGGAGCCATCACATCTTCGTGCATCAGGATATTCCCGAATTGTTGAATCTCCAAAATATCAAAGGGAAAGCAAAGCCATATCAAATCAAACAACTACTGCAATTGATAGAAACCCACAACCTCCCTATGGAGAAAGAATGATGCAAGATTACCACATCAATATTTTTTATAGCGAAGAGGACGAAGGATACATCGCCGATATTCCAGATTTGAAGGTCTGCTCCGCTTTTGGTGAAACACCGGATAAGGCCCTGGCGGAAGTGTTGATCGCCAAGGAAGGTTGGATAGAGACTGCGAGATCGAACGGTAAGCCGATTCCTCTGCCTGAATACAGGCCGGTTATTTATCGAGTCGCCTAGCCCGCGTAGGGCGGAAAAGCGTAGCGCATCCCGCTTTTAGATTATGAAAAAGTCCGTGCTCGCCGGAAGAGCTGATAGGTACACCTGATGTTGAAAGATGATCCCATCGTCGAAGAAATGCGTACTCATGGCATGGCGTTCGCCGCTCGTCACGGCAATGATATTGGCCGCATATGCACTGCACTGAGAGAAAAAGAGCGGTCCCAAGGCCATAAGGGTAGTTCAGAGAAAACCCAAGCCTGTAGAAAGCCCGCGTAGGTGGGGGTGAGGTCGATCCGACAGGGGCGATGAACCCCAACAATGCCCCTTGAAAAATTGCCTCTCGGCAATTTTTCAAGGGGCGAGGCAGAGATCTGTTAGTATTTCACCTTCCCTGCCTAGGCATATAAGGATACTCGATGCACCCTGGATTGGCGGATTTCGTGAACAGTCGCTTGGTCGCCACAGCGCCCTCTAACCCACCCCCCAACGGGTCATCCCCCGATGAGCGGGCTATCGCGGGCAACTTCCGGATGGAAGAGCGTTTGTCCCAGGAGATACAGGATAGCTACGACGGCTACTTCGACGGCGGCACCCTCTCGTCACTCGGCGAGTGGCGGGGATTCCACAAGGACTTCCTCGACGATCACGTCAATCTGATCGGGGATGACGAGCACCCCTGGACCTTCCGGGAGGGCAACCGCGCGAACCTCAGGCCCCAGGATCCCATCAGTATTTTGCGGATGGAGTCCCTCGAAGTCGCCATCAGAGTCAGTGGAACCGCCCTGTCGGTGGTGGAGATCGAACAGCGCATCCGCGAGCTGCATACCGGAACCGACGAGCAAAAGCGCGCCGCCGATACCATACTCACACGCTTCGTCTCTGCCTGGAACCGGAGACGGGATCGCCGGCCGCAGTTCGCAACCAATCAGGCGGGGGTACAGGATGTACTACCGGCCGATCCTTGGACCGGGACCGATTGGGGCTGGGTAGCGGACCTGCGCGATCACCTGGGGCTCGGCGCCTATACCCCCAAGGCCAGTGGCGAGCCCTTCCCGGTGCTGATGATGGTCTATTCTTTATCAGAGATGGTTGCGGGCTGCCGACCCGCCTGGGACGGGCGGGTAGCGGTGCCGACGGTTTTGGACGGCGATCTTTACACCTATTTTTTCCCGAGTCCCCTGGCCCCGGACCCCGACGCGGCCGGCGAACACTACCCCGTCGGCCGTACCCTGAACCTGAGTCCGGGGCTTAACGTCAACAATTACGGCGACTGCATGGGCACCGAATTTCTGCATCCCTGTTTCGACTACCAGCCGCAACACTGCTGGGCCGTGGGTTACATCGAGCGGCCATTGGCCGCCGCCCCCTCCCTGCCGGAACGGCGCAAGTGCCACCTGGAATGGGTTCGCCTCTGGGCGGATCACTCCACATTCGGGGAGGGCGTTCCCCTATGAGCGTTACCAGCCCGACGATCGTGGAAGACGCCGCCGCTCGCTGGACGGCGCACTTCCGGGACCAACCCTTGGCGGCGCTGGACGGCGCCTTGACGGGACGGGCGCACCTGGGCGCCTTCAATACCCTGCCGCCCGCCGTTGCCCTGGGGCAGCTCATCGCCCATCCCGAACGGACCCTCGATCCCGTCCTGCTGCGCTGGCTCCGGGAACGCTGGGGCCAGGTGGAGAGGCCGGGTCTGCGTCCCCGCCGCTACGCCGAGGCCCTGGCCGAGGCCCTGCGGGCGGTGGATATGCTCGGCCTGTCCGAGTGCCGTGAGTGGTTGCGGCAGCGCGCCCCCTCCGATTACCGCTGGCTGCGGGCCCTGCAGGTCGGCGGCCCGGCCACCCCGCTGGACGCCCTGCTCGCGACCCTGGCCACGGTCCAGCCGGACCGGGCGCTCGAATCCTTCTGGCTGCGGCTATCCCGCCTGGAGGGTCAGACCCCGCTGGAGCATGGGCGCACGGCCCTGACCGGCCTGCGTCTGCTGCCGGCCGCCGATCCCAGCCGCCCGGCCCCGCCGACGGCCCTGTTCGGCGGCCTGATCCACTTCGCCGAGGGTCTGGCCCGCCGGGGCGCCGGCCCGGACGCCCTGCACGAGGAGCTCCGGTACTTCTGCGCCCTCCAGTCCCTGACCCCCGCCGCCCTCGGTCGTCATCTACGCAAGGCCCTCGACCAGCGGCTCGGCGATCAGAGCCGTGGTCTGAATAAAGACGCCCGCGCCTGGCTGGAGGCCGCGGCGCCGACGGCCTTCAAGAAATCCACGCCGGGAAGCGGTCAGGTCGTCGAGCAATCGCCGATGCCGGCGGAGACCAACGAGGTCGTGAATCGGATACGCCGTGAGGGTTTGGACAAGGCCCGCGGCCCGCTGAATAATCTGATCAGAGGGCATCGTCAGTACTACGAGCGCACCGGCGACGGCTTCTACCTGGCGCGCGTCTTCAATCGCCTGTCCGGAACCGTCCGTGGGTTCGACCCCCAGCTGGCCCGGGACCTCGCCCACGAGTCTTTGCGATTGGAGCCGTCCGATGTCCACGGATGGGGGGCTCTCGGTTTGGCCTTGGACGCGGCCGGCGACTGGACGCGGGCGCGGGCGGTCTTCTGGCACGCCCGCCGGCGCTTCCCGCACAACCCCTTCGCCCACAACCAGCTTGGTCAAGTCCTGCTACGCCACGGCGA
Source organism: Candidatus Thiosymbion ectosymbiont of Robbea hypermnestra (assembly GCA_020443945.1). GTDB lineage: Bacteria > Pseudomonadota > Gammaproteobacteria > Chromatiales > Chromatiaceae > Thiosymbion > Thiosymbion ectosymbiont_B. The sequence goes on from JAIZWN010000079.1 coordinate 6,664, forward strand.
GGATGCCGCGGCCCTGCTCGCCTATGCCGAGGCGGTGCGGCGCTTCCCGCGCAATCCGGTCGCGGTTGCGGGCTATGGCCATGCCCTGCTGGAGCTCGAAGGGCCGGAGGCGGCGAGGCCGGTGTTGCGCGCCGGTGTCCAAACCCATCCCGATCATCTCCCGCTCCGCAGCGACTACACGGAGGCCTTGATCGAGGCCGGGGAGCTTACGGAGGCGGAGCAGCAGCTCGAAACGTCCCGGCGGATCCATGCGCGGTCCTCCGGTCGACACGATCCCAAGCTGGACCAATTGGCCCATCGGCTCGACCTAGCCCGAACGGGCCATTTCCAGAACCTTTCCATCCTTCGCCAGGACCCCGCCCTGGGGCCGGCCGGCGAGCTGGCCGCCCTGTCCGATATCACCGGCAGTAGTCTGGTCCATGCCCCGGCCCTGGGCGAGAGCACCCTCTTTCGGCACGCCGGCGAGCTGGCCCGGGCGGACCAGGCCATCCAACAACTGCCCGCGAGTCCCGAGCGGGACGCCGAGCAGGGCCTGTGGATTGCCGGAAAAGATGGCTGGGGCGTGGCGGCGGACTGGTGGCGGGCCCGTGCTGCCTACGAGCCCGTAACCCGCATCCACGCCCTGCGCAGTCGGCAAAGGTCCGGCGAGCCCCTGGACTGGCCGCGCCTGACGTGGGATCTGCCCCAGTACGACCCCATCATCCGGTCGCTCAGCGGCCAGGACCTTCCCGAACTCTCGATCCTCGAGGAAGACCCGGAAGACCGCAAGCGCGATGCCTGGCTCTACACGGAAATCGCCTCCGGTACGGTCCGTCGGGACGAGGCCGAAGAAGACTGGCTGGCCGCCGCCCAGATCATCTGAGAGGCTATCTAAAAAGGCAGGAAAGTAGGGTCCGCTGTGCGGACCGCTGGAGCCACGTCGGTTGGACAAAGGACCGTAGGGTCCTACGTGGGTTAAAGGTTCCTCGCCAGGTCCCAATCGGACAGGATTCACAAGATTTTGCAGGATTAACCGGATATTGTTATCGATTCTTCACGAAGAATAATCCTGTCAATCCTGGTCATCCTGTTAATCCTGTCCTATTTGCGGTTGGCACCGCGATTATGTCAACAGCCCGTAGGATGAGCAAAGCGAGCGCCCGACAAGATGATCGAGCGTTCCGGTCAAGCCACGGCGGTTTCCAAACCGCAGTGGCCTGTCGAATGCCCACAGCACCGCGTGCCCATCAGGTTGAGGTAAAGCGCGGGCTCGGCCCATCAGCGAGCATTCTCTATTCCCATTGGAACGATTATTTCTTTCCTACATAGTGTGAACAGGTCGTTTTTTAACCGCAAAGGCGCAAAGGACGCAAAGCGTTACCCGAAAAGCATGACGTGCCGGAGACGTTGGCGCCGTGCTTCGACCTAAAACTGATCCGTTCGGCAAGGAAGCAGGCTTAAATTTGACGCTCAGCCATCCTTCCACGCTTCGATCCAGCCGGGATGCCCACACCTTGACATCCGGGTACGGGACTTCGGGTCCAGCCGGGCGCTCGCAAGCGAGACCTCGATTCGCCAACTCGACCGCCCAGGCTTTCGCGGGTACTTTCGAGAAGACCGGGAGCTTAAGCTTCCCAGGCCCCTCGATGGGTGCTCCGAGGGTTCGATACGCGCGGTGCTCAAGGCGGCCTGCGGACTCAAGCCTTATTCTCCTTCGCGTCCTTTGCGCCTTTGCGGTTCAAAATCGCGGATCACAAATTTACAACACCACCCACGGATCATCCGAAGCACGGGGGTTCCTGACTGCCGCCGTACTCCAAAGGGGGGGTAGGGTGCGGGGGTGGTGTTCTAAAAGTCAGAACACCACCGGTGCGGGCGGTTCTGGTTATCCGAAGTCCTGGTTCAGGATTTCCTTTGCCCGCCGGCAGATCTCCCGCCCATAGTCCGTCCACTGGCCCTGGCCCCAGTAGCGGTAGCAGCTGGTCTGGGAGCTCATCAGGTGGAACAGGGCATTGCGGTAGCGGTGATCGCCGGTGGACGCGCCGGGCACCAGCGCCTTCTCGTTGAACAGGGCGCTGGCCTCTTCCATGGGGCCCAGCACGTTTTCGTAGCCCCGGATCCAGGACAGGTCGTTGGTCCAACTGCCGCCTTCCATATGGAAGGGATGGTCCGATTGCTTGAGCGCCTCGATGACCTGCTCCAGTTTTTCGGGGCCGTCGCCGGGGGTCATTTGATCCCAGAGCTTGTGGTGGAAGAGGGGCTGAAGCTCGGGCAGGTCGGATTCGCGGATGCCGGCGGCGAACAGGTGCTCCAGGTACTCGCTCGCGTTCATGAGGGGCGCGTCGGAGCCGCTGGACTCCCGCACCACCTCCATGAATTTGCCTGGGAATTCGTTCATCATGACCCCGCCGTTTTCCCCGTCGGCGATCTGGGTGACCAGGGGTGGCACGGGTTTGCCCGCCAGCTCCAGGCGATTGAGTTCCTTGGCCTCGTACCAGGGCTGCATCTGTGCCACCAGTTTGGTGTCCGAGCCCTGGGTCTTGACGATGGCGAGGATGCTGGCGGTCTCTCCGCGGGAATTGGTGCATACCAGCCGGTGGGGCAGGTGAGGGCGCTGGGGGTGCCAGCCGTTTTCCGGCTGTTCGACCGTGTGTTCCTGGACCAGGACCCATTGGTAGCCGCAGTCCTTGAGGGTCTTGACGAATTCGTAGGCCACGTCCGGGTGATTGGGCAGGGCCATTTCCGAGGGCGAGAAGCCGCGCACCCGCTCTAGTGCCTCCCAGCCGAAGATGGCGGCGAAGTGGTGCTGCCAGGCACGCACGTGCAGGCGGTAGTCCTGGACCGGGGTCGAGGGGGCCACCGCATGGCCCCAGGGCATGCCGAGCCATTCGGTGGTCCAGGCGTAGTCGGCATTGCAGGTGATGGTCTGGAGGGCGTCGATGACGTCGCCGTAACCCATCTGACGCAGGCCGTGCAGCAGGGTGCCCGAGTATTCCAGCATGACCCGCGGTGATTTGCCCTCGTCCACCAGCTGGGGGATGAACTCGCCCATGCGCTTGTAGCACCAGGCGAAGGCCGGGGCATTGTAGTTATCGCCGATGTCCTGGTGTTCCATCATGTATTGCAGGTTGCCGATGATGGTCGCCGTGCCCAGGTCGTCGCCCCCGGCGGGGATCAGGGGTTGATGCTGGTGAAGGGCGATGGCCGTGGCGGCGCGGATGGCGCCGAAGTCCACCCCTCCGCGGTCCTTGAACAGGTCCTTACCGGCGCCGGTGGCCAGGGTCTGTGCGACCTGGGTCTCTTCGCCGGACACATTGGGCACGCCTTCGACATATTCGGGTAGCTTATTCTTCACGGC
>JAIZWN010000080.1 GCA_020443945.1 Candidatus Thiosymbion ectosymbiont of Robbea hypermnestra
TCGGCACGCGCGTCGCAATCTGCTAATAGGACAGGATTCACAGGATTTTCTTAGATTTTCAGGATTATTTTTTGTGGGTTCTGAACGCTCGCCGCACGGTGACACTGTGTCCAAAACTGACCCGTAGTCCGCTGTCGATGCCCGTTGCGACCAAGTCATTGACCAACGGAATCTCCGCCTCCCTCGGAACCGTTTCAAGCGCTTTGAACTCACAGATGTTCGCGGTTCTTGGTCCGTAGATTACCCACCGTAAAAAATCCTGTTAATCCTGTACGATTGGAAGACAGCACGAACCACGCAGAATGGCTCGACCTGTCAGCGGTGGTGCCGTCACTTTGTTGTCTTTGGGTATATGCACTGAATCCCGGAAACAACCAAGTTAGAACACTACCCCGGTTTCCAGGTACCGAAGCCCTCACCTGTCCGCATCGTCCTGGGGGTCGCAGTAGCTGCGCGCGAACTCGAGTAATTTTTCCATGGCGCGCAGGCGGAATTTCTGTTTCTGGTGGACGAAGGAGAAGGGCCTGTCCAGGGGCGGCTCCAGCTCCAGCTCTACCAGCGTCTTCAGCCGCAGCTCCTTCTGGATGGTCACCCGGGAGACCACGGATACGCCCATGCCCGCCTCCACGGCGGCCTTTACGGCCTCGGGGCTGCCCAGCTCCATGGCAATCTTCAGGGAGGCGCTGGACCGGCGCAGGTAACGGTCGATCACCGCGCGCGTCCCGGAGCCTTCCTCCCGGCAGATGAAGGGGTATTCCAGCAGCTCGGAGAGCTCGATTACCCGCCGTTCCGCCAGGGGATGGTCCGGCGGGACGATTGCGACCAACCGGTCGCGCCGGCAGTTCTCCACCACCAGATTTTTGTTGGCGACGGAGGATTCCACAACCCCCAGATCGATGGTGTTGTTTTCCACCATGGAGAGGACGCCGTCGCTGTTGGAGACCTTCAGGTGGATGGTGATTTCCGGGTAATTCTCCTTGAAGTCCCCGAGCAGGGCCGGGAGCATGTATTCGGCGATCGTGGTGCTGGCGCCGATGGTGAGCGCGCAGCTGATGTCTCCGGTCATTTCGCGGACCGCGTTCTCCATCTCCGCGTAGAAGACGAAGATGCGGTCCGCGTATTCGTAGACCTTCTTGCCCGCATCGGTAAGGCTGATGCGGTTGTGGGCGCGGTCGAACAGCCGGGTGTTGAAGTGTTCCTCCAGCTGGCGGACCTGAAAGGTCACCGCCGGCTGCGTCATGTGTAGTGTTTCCGCGGCCTTGGTAAAGCTCAGCAGGCGCGCGACCGTGTGAAAAACCTGTAGCCTCCGGTCTGCCATGAGAACAAGCCCCGCAAAATTCCGAATAAGAAAACTTTATATCACAAACCGGCGGCTTTCTAAAAAAAAACGCCGCCCGGAGGCGGCGTTCTCGCGGGGGGTCCCGTCGGGACCGCATCAGATGTAGAGGCAGATGTCGCTCTCGCCGGCGAACTCGAAGAAGGCCGCCGCGCCGGCATACTCGAGCCCGTCGATGAACTCCGTGCGTTCCATGTCGAAAAGATCGACCGTCATCTGACAGGCGATCAGCTTGACGTCCGCCTCGACGCACAGGTCGCGCAGCTCTTCGATGCTGGCTACGCCCTTGGATTTCATTTTCTGCTTCATCATGGAGGTGACCATTCCCTGCATACCGGGCAGCGTCATGCCCAGCACCGGGAACCACTTGTCCATGCCCATCGGCATGGGCATCCCCGGATTGCCGATGGGGGTTACGGCCAGCGCCAGCTTTTTCTTGAGGAGCTGGAGGCCGTAAAAGGTAAAGAAAATCTGGGTTTCATAGCCCAACGCCGCCGCGGTAGAGGCGAGAATGAAGGGTGGATAGGCCCAATCCAACGAACCCTTGGTCGCGATGATGGCCAGTTTTTTATCGTCCATTGGCGCTCCTCTGCTAGCTTGGTGAATGTGTGGTGATCGCCGACCCCCGGGTTATTTTTTCTTGATCAGGAAGAGGAACTTGCCGCCTTCTTCCTTGGATTCCAGCAGCTCGTTGCCGGTCTGCTTGGAGAAGGCCTCGAAGTCCTTCACGGAACCGGGGTCGGTCGCGATGATGTGCAGGACCTGTCCGGCCTCCATACTCGCGAGGGTCTTCTTCGCCCGCAGGATAGGCAAGGGGCAATTCAGGCCGCTGGCATCGAGTTCTTGATCGAAATCCGCCATAGCAAATTCTCCGAATGTTAGTGTGTTAGAATATGAGAAAACTCAGGAGTTCTGATTTATAGGCCAAACCGGAGGAAAAGGCAAGCCGTGGTCGGTGGTCACCAATCACCGACGAGCATCCCATTTCACCTTATTTCACACCCTCAGAGCCCCTCCAATTCGATCGAAGCCGGGTACGAGGCGGCGGATATGCTTCAGATCCCGAGGCGGTGCACGATCTCGAAGCCCCCGCGGGCCCAGTCGATGATGCCGCCGCGCAGATTGACCACATTGTCGAATCCCTGCTCCATGAGGTAAGCGCAGGCGTGGTAGGAACGGGCGCCGCTACGGCAGTAGAGGATGACCTCTTTGTCTCTGGGCAGCTCCTCGATCCGCGACGGGATCAGCGGCATGGGCAGGAGCGCCGCATCCGGAATCACCCCGCCGGCAATCTCCCCCGGCGTGCGGATATCGATCAGGTGAACGGCGTCCCCCGCGGCCATCCGCGACTGCAAGGTTACCGAGTCGATTTCTTTGACCACACAGGCCCCCTGTCGGGTATTCAAGAGATTCGGTATATTAATAAGTTTTAATTTCGCTCTCAACGCCGCGCCGGCAAATCCACCCTCCGTATACCCGAACCAAGGCAAGATCATGGCGCTTTTTCCTCTCTTTCTCGATATAAAGGATAAACCTTGCCTGGTAGTCGGCGGCGGAGAAACGGCGGCGCGCAAGATCGCCGCCCTCCGACGCGCGGGCGCCGCCGTGCGGGTCGTCTCCCCCCGGCTCGACGAGTCCCTCGAACAGCTGGCGGCGACCGGCGCCATCGCCCACGTTCGGCGCCCCTTCGAGGCGGCCGATCTGACCGGGGTCACCCTGGCCATCGCGGCCACCGACGATCCCGCCGTCAATCGCCATATTGCCGACCGCGCCGGGGCGCAAGGCATCCCGGTAAACGTGGTGGACCAACCCGAGGCATGCAGCTTCGTCATGCCCGCGGTCATCGACCGCTCCCCGGTCGTGGTCGCCATTTCCACCTCCACCGCCTCGCCCGTGCTCGCCCGCCTGCTGCGCGCGCGCCTGGAATCGGTGATCCCCGCGGGGTACGGCCACCTGGGCGCGCTCTGTCGGCGCTACCGCGAGGCGGTCAAGGCCCGCTTCGCCGACCGCCGGGACCGCCGCCGGTTCTGGGACCGGGTCCTGCAAGGCGCCGTGGCCGAACGGGTGTTCTCCGGTCAGATGGCGGAAGCGAACGCCGCCATGGAACGCGAGCTCGCCGCCGCCGAGCCCGGCGGGGAAATGGGCGAGGTCTACCTGGTGGGGGCCGGTCCCGGCGATCCCGACCTCCTGACCTTCCGCGCCCTGCGCCTGATGCAGCAGGCGGATGTGGTGGTCTACGACCGGCTCGTAGCCAAGCCGATCCTGGACCTGGCGCGACGGGACGCCAAACGGGTATTTGTGGGCAAGGAACGCAACAACCACACCATGCGCCAGGAGGAAATCAATCGCCTGCTCGCCGATCTGGCCAAGACGGGACACCGGGTGGTACGCCTGAAGGGCGGCGACCCCTTCATCTTCGGCCGCGGCGGCGAGGAAATCGATACCCTGGCGGCGCAGCGGATCCCCTTCCAGATCGTGCCCGGCATCACCGCCGCCTCGGGCTGCGCCACCTACACCGGCATCCCCCTCACGCACCGGGACTACGCCCAGTCCGTCACCTTCGTAACCGGCCACCTGAAGAACGGGACGATCGACCTCAACTGGCAACCGCTCGCGCAGCCGAACCAGACGGTGGTCTTCTATATGGGACTACTGGGGCTCCCGATCATCGTCGAGAAGCTGACGGCATCCGGCGTCTCGCCGGACATGCCCGTGGCCCTGGTCCAGCAGGGAACAACCCACAAACAGCGCGTCTACACCGGCACCCTGTCCAGTATCCTCGCCACCGTGGAACGGGACCCGCCCGAACCCCCGACCCTGATTATCGTCGGCGAAGTGGTACGCCTGCGCGACAAGCTGAGCTGGTTCTCGGAGCGTCGGGACTCCGATCAGGGCGCCACCACGCCCATACTCCCCGGCACTTGATTCAGTAATTTGGTATATACTGAAGCTTTTAAGTTCAGTCCGCCCGTGTTCCGTTGCATGCAAATTCGCCATGCGGTGAGAGGGATCGAATGTCCCGACAGGTAAACAGACCGCTGGTTGCCCTGTGCGCTGGGCTGCTCGTGGTCTTTTCCGTTGCGGCGCAGCCCCCCTTACCCCTCCCGACCGACGATGCCTACTCCGCCGAGCCCGAGCCGGTCCGCCGGTGGCTCGACGAGGTCCGCGCCCAGCGGCAGATGCGGCGGGAACGCCGACGCGCCGTCCAGGAGGCCATCCAGGCACGTCGGCGTTGGACCGATCCCTGGGGCGCTGCCCGGCACGAGTTCCGGGAACAGGAAACCCAACGTCGCCACGACGCCTTTCTGGAACATATCGACCGCGACCGCGCGGCCTTTCGCAACCAGGTTCCCTGGGGATTCCCGCCGGACCCCCGGCCGGGAGCCCCCGCCCCCGCCCCGGCGCCATCCCTGGGGTCATCGGCCGAGGTTACCGCGGAGACATCCGGGCAAGCGGTGTCCCGGACACCGGCCTATCCCCTGCCGGGTTGGGACAACCACTGGTATTATCGGGGATTCTGACCCCCCGATCCTCCCCACGCCCTAAATCGGCCGCGCGACCCTGAACCCCGACGGAGGGTATCGCCTTTTGCGACACCCTTCCCGACACGCCGGGGCCGGCCCGTCCCACCTCCGGGCTGTGGTAGTGGATGAATCCTGTGCGATGCTCAAGGTTTTTTCTCACACCAAGCCACAAAGCCACGAAGAATTCTGCCGTGGTCTCGGACGGCTCTTGGCGTTGCCGGTGCCACCGC
>JAIZWN010000081.1 GCA_020443945.1 Candidatus Thiosymbion ectosymbiont of Robbea hypermnestra
GGTAGTGGTAAATTTTCAAGTGATCAGGTGTCTACCTGAGTCACGTCGAACATCACACAAAGACACCAAGCCACAAAGAGACACCAGGATGAAAGGGCAACGACCGTAGCCTCTGCGCCTGCGATGAGAATCGCGCGGATGATCGGCGACGGCAGGGCAAAATTCTTCGTGGCTTGGTGGCATGAGTGGCTTGGTGTGAGAAAAAACCTTGAACATCACACAGGATTCACCCACTACCCCGCCGCTGAAAATAGCGGTCCATCCCTGGACCGCGTCGGACATCGCCCGTGGCGACACCCTCCCCTACCGTTCAGCCGGCGTGCCGACGGAACTCCACCCGGACCTCCAGCGTGCCGTCGCTGCCCCGGGGGACATCGTCGATGCGGATCTGATAGTAGTTGCGGGCGGCCGGCTTGCGATCCTCCGTATAGTCGACGCCGTTGAAGGTGATCTTGCGGATCTCCAGCAGGTCCGGCGGGAAGAAGTCCGGCAACACATTGATGGACTCCTGATCGCTGCTGTTGGTGATCTTGAAGTAGACGCAGAAGTTGTTGTCGACCTCGCCCCCCGTGGACACGAAGGCGCGGGTGTACAGGTGCGCCAGATAGTTGAGCTCGAACACGTGATAGCCGGAGATCGAGTGTCCGCCCTTCTGCGCATAGCCGCCCTCGATGACCGGCAAGCCGTCGGCGGTGGTGCGGAAATAGACCCCCTGGCGGTCGTGGTCGAGGAAGAAGAGATTCCAGAAGCCGATGCACTCCCGCGCCAGCTCCAGATACTTGTGATCCTTCGGGGTCGCCCCGTGCAGGATGAGATAGGCCAGAATGCCCTGCTCCTGCTGCCAGAAATCCTTGGTGCAACCGTAGGCGAACTGCGTGGGCATCTCATTGGTGGGCTTGCGTTCCACCAGATCGAAGATCCCACCGCGGACCTTGTCCAGGCCCACCTCCCCCATGCGGTCGGCGAGCCGCCGGGCAAAGGCCAGGAAATGATCCGCCTGCTTCTGGAACTTCCCGCGCTCCTCGGCGGAATAGCCGCGATCCTGGGCCCGCTGCTGGCAATAGAAGGCGCACCGGGTCAGGTTCCAGGAGATCTTGAGGTCATGGCCCACCACCGCCCGATCCTGCTGCCAGCGCCAATCCTGGATCGGCTCCCATTGGTCGGTGAAACGCTCGTTCACGAAGTCCGACGCCGGGTCCTCGAAGTGCTTGGCGATGATGTCCGAGGTCTCGTCCAGAATGCCCTGACAGACCTTCAGGAACTTCTCCAGCTCGGGCCCGGCAGCACCGCGCGGCAAGGGGTCCAGAGCCAGGATCAGATTGATCATATAGGCCGGAATATGGTCACCCACCGAGTTCCAGTTCTTCTGCGAGCGGTTATCCCCCAGCTTGGGGCTATCCGGCCGCATGGTGGCGAAATCCAGGTGCGAGTAATAGCCGCCGGTGCCGGCAAAGCCCTCGCCCTTGGACCCGGACACGGGATCCCAATAGAACTCCTGGAAGGTACTCACGGTGCGTTGAATATCCTCCAGCACCTCCCAATCCAGGGTGATCCGATAGTATTGGGCCAGACCCGCCAGGGCATAAATCTGCTCATAGAGCGGGATAGTGTCGAAATCGTCCCCGTTCTGCGACGGGATGACCAGGTGCTCCCCCTTGGCGTCGCGCCGGCGCCCATAGGCCCAGAAGCAATGGCGGCCATCGTGACTCAAGGTGCGGAAGGCCTGGCGCTGATAGGCGACGCCCGCCCTGGCGGCCAGGTAATAGCGGTTCTGACCGGTCAGGAGATAGGCCGAGGACAGCCCGTAGATGAGCCTTGAGAGGGTCGCGCACTCCTGATCCTCGCTCACCGGCTTGCCGGTGATATTCAGGTTGGTGCGATACAGCTTGGAGAAATCGTCGATCGCATAGCTGCGCCGGCTATCGAACAGCATATCCAGCCAGCGGTCCGCCATCAGGCTGAGCTGAGACAGCCACCAGTGGGTCTCCTCGTACACATAGTCGCCCGGCTCGGAGCCGAACAGATGCACCGCCCGCGCCTCGTACCTCTGCTCCTTGCCGTCCCGGTAGATCACCCCGTTCACGGTGACGGTACGGCCTTTCTCGATATACTTGCGCAGGCTGTAGTGAACCCCGTCCTCACCCTCCAGCCTTTCCGGCTCGGACACCCGGTCACGCCCCAGCTTGTCCAGATTGGTGAGCATCTCGTACCAGGTGGTGGGCCCCACCAGGGTCTCGAACAGATCCCCCGAGCGGGCCTGAATGGAAAACGACGGCTTACTCGGATCCACCGCTACCACGGAGCCCGTTACCGTCAGATCCTGATAGAAACTATTCAACGCCATAGCCTTTTTCTCCATTCCGGTAAAACGAATGACAAACCATCCCATTATAAATAGGATATACGGATCCCACGGCCAGGTTTATTACCCGACCCGCCGCACCCCCGACAATCGGCCCCATTCATCGGCCAATCAGATCGGACCCCGTGCGGGTACAGAAATACCTTGCCCTTTCTCAATTATCTCAATCACCGACACATCGCCGGGAGACAACCTCATCGAGGGAACCTTGAAAGATTCTAAAGTGTCCTTGTAAGCGCAGGAATAACCTGCCATTTTCCAAGTCCGTCACTCTTTAGAAAAACCGCCGGCACGCAACCTTTCAATGCGCCCGCAAGTTAAACCTCTATTCACTCTTTGCAACCAATGTAATTGAGTCTAGACGGCAAATAGAATCTGTCAAGTGGAATTTCCAGGCGCCTTGAAACATGGCGGGACATCCCTGCCCCGCCCCGCACAGGCGCCCTTAGAGGCTGTCTAAAAACTCAAGCCCTGCCGCGCGGTCCAGGTCAGCCTCGGTCCTACCAGGCTGGCTACGGCCAAAAGCCCCTCGCCCCTGGCGGGAGAGGGGTTGGGGAGAGGGGGAATCAATGGGTTGGTTTTTAGGCAGCCTCTTAACGGATTGACCGGTCACGTAATCCGCTTACAATCCACAACCTGCCAAGAAGCCCCCGCCCCCGCCTCGCCGGGATTCCGAGGCCCGGAACGCGCCGCCGCGTCGGCCGCGAAATCGCCGGGAACGCCCACACCCCAGCGACCATGGGGGCACTGCCGACAAGATATTCGGACACCGGAGACACACCCATGACCAAGGCCGTGGTCCTCCTCAGCGGCGGGCTGGACTCCGCGACGACCCTGGCCATCGCCCAGGCGGAGGGCTACGAGCCCTACGCCCTCACCCTCCGCTACGGTCAGCGGCACCAGGCGGAGCTCGCATCCGCGGCCCGGATCGCGCGGGCCTCGGGGGTGGCCGAACACCTGACCCTGGACCTCGACCTGCGCCGTTTCGGCGGCTCGGCCCTCACCGGCGACCTGGCGGTGCCCAAAGACAGGGACCTGGACACGCCGGAGGCAGGCATCCCGGTCACCTACGTCCCGGCGCGCAACACCATCCTCCTCTCCCTGGCCCTCGCCTGGGCGGAAGTACTGGGAACCGGCGACATCTTCCTCGGCGTCAACGCCCTCGACTACTCCGGCTACCCCGACTGCCGGCCCGAATACCTCGCGGCCTACGAGCGCATGGCCGACCTGGCCACCCGCATGGGCGCCGAAAAACACCGGACCATCGAGCTCCACGCCCCCCTGATCCGGCTCACCAAGGCCCAGATCATCCGCAAGGGCCTGGCGCTCGGCGTCGACTACGCCCTCACCACCAGCTGCTATGATCCGGGGACCGCGGGACGCCCCTGCCGCCGTTGCGACGCCTGCCAGCTGCGCGCCAAAGGCTTCGCCGAAGTCGGGAGCCCCGATCCGCTGCTCGCCGGACTCGCCACCCCCACGCCGTGACCACGCGCCTCCTCCATGTAGCGGCCGTCCCCTTCGAGGCCGCGCGCCGGGTCCCCATCCTCCCGGCGGAACACCGGGCCCGACGCCTGCACGGCCACAGCTTCCTGGCCCGGGTGCGGGCCGAGCTGCCGGCCGGATGGGCGCCCTTCCCCGGCGGCGAGACAGACGCCCTGAGAGACGAGCTGGCCCACTGCGTCGCGGCCCTCGACTACCGCGAGCTCAACGAGCGGCTGCCGGTCCCCACCGACGAAAACCTGGCCCGCTGGCTCCGCGCCCGGCTCCGGGCGCCGGGCATCCAATCCGTAGGCATCCAAAGCACCCGGGATCAGGGAGCCGACCTCGACGGCGGGGACCACGCCCACCTGTGGCGCCGCTTCCGCTTCGAGGCCGCCCACCAACTACCCAAGGTACCGCCGGACCACAAATGCGGACGCATGCACGGACACGGATTCGAGGTCATCCTGCATGCGAACCAAGACCTGGAAAACGCCGACATGGGCCTGGACTTCGACCAGCTCGACGCCCTCTGGGCGCCCCTGCACCGCACACTCCACTACAGCTGCCTCAACGACCTGCCGGGGCTCGCCAACCCCACCAGCGAACTCCTCTCCGTCTGGCTCTGGGAACGCCTCAAACCCACCCTGCCGGCCCTCTCCTGGATCAGCGTCTACGAAACCGCCCGCGCCGGCTGCCACTACGACGGCCAACACTTTCGCATCTGGACCGAACAGCGCTTCGAGAGCGCCCTGCGCCTGACCCGGGCGCCCGACGGCTCCCCCCGGCGGCGGCGGCACGGCCACAGCTACCTCCTGCGGCTACACCTGAGCGCGCCCCTGGACCGGATCATGGGCTGGGTCCGGGACTACGGAGACATCAAAGAACGCTTCCGGCCCCTCCTCGCACGGCTCGACCATCACCCCCTCGAAACGCTGCCCCGGCTGCAAGACGCCGACCCCGCGAGCCTGGCCCGGTGGCTGCGGCAAGAATCGGCGGACCTGATCCCGGCGCTCGACCGCATCGACCTGCACCAAACCCCCGGCTGCGGAGTCCTGCTCTGCTGGGGCCAACAAGGCCCGGCGCTACCCACATGAGCTACCGCGTCAAGGAAATCCTCTACACACTCCAGGGCGAAGGCGCCCACACCGGCCGCGCCGCCGTCCTCTGCCGCTTCACCGGCTGCAACCTCTGGACCGGGCGGGAACAAGACAGGCCACAGGCCATCTGCCGCTTCTGCGACACCGACTTCCGGGGCACCGATGGCGAAAACGGCGGCGTCTACCGAAACGCCGCGGAGCTGACGGACAAAATCACCGCGACCTGGCCGCACCAGGCCGGGGAAAAAGGGGCGACCCCCTTCGTCGTCTGCACCGGCGGCGAACCCCTCCTCCAGCTCGACACAGACCTCATCACGGCCCTGCACCGCCACGGCTTCCAAATCGCGCTGGAAACCAACGGGACCCGGCCGGTCCCAGCCGGTCTCGACTGGCTCTGCGTCAGCCCCAAGGCAAACGCGACCCTCCTAGTACAGTCGGGCGACGAGCTCAAACTGGTCTACCCCCAGGCCGGGGCCCCACCGGAACGGTTCGAACGACTGGCGTTCGAGCACTTCTTCCTGCAACCCATGGACGGCCCCGAGCTACCCGAAAACCGCCGCCGCTGCCTCGACTACTGCCGACAACACCCCCGCTGGCGGCTCAGCCTCCAAACCCACAAACTACTCGGCATCCCCTAGTGCCCCATTTCAGTTTCTATTTCAGGTAGCTCCCGTAGGATGGGCAAAGCGAGCGCCCGACAAATCGATCGACTGCTCTGATCATGCTACGGTGGCTCCCAACCCCCAGCGGCCTGTCGGATACCCAAAGCGCCGCTGCCCATCAAATCCGGCTCATACAACCCGGCGCCCCATCCCCGCCCAACCAGGGGGGTGTCGCCTTTTGCGACACCCTCCCGAGCGTGGGGATTACATAAACCCGGCGGATATCCGCTTCATTTAACGACATTCGATTGTTTCCGGCGCATCGCCGGATTTTCCTGAAACCCCTTGGCCTTATATACTCTCTGGTCCATGGATGGGGGGCCATCCGAATGTGGTTCCCCCTACCGATTGTGGTCTCGCCATACCCGTGTTTCGTGCCTATGCCTAGTGCCCCGTTTCACCTTATTTTTCACCCTCAGAGCCCTCCCAACCGCGCCCAAGCGAGAGGAGAGCACCGCGCGCGAGAGCCACGCCAGGCCTGGCCTTGGCGCGGTTGGGGGGCTCCCTTCGGACGCGACGAGAAGCGACCATCCGCTTCGTTGCGCGAGCTTGCA